>JACENB010000127.1 GCA_013867245.1 Nitrosopumilaceae archaeon | reverse complement strand
ATGCCTTGATCTCTTTGCCAAGTAGGCTTTTGTATAATGAAATTGCATCATTCTCGTCTTTTGATCCAACTACAACTGCAGAACCCTTCTTCATGAAACTTACAGACAAATCATTAGTTCTCATAGATAGTCCCAAGTCTCCTTGATTGTCTACAATGAATCCTTTTTCTTTTGCAATGTTAGTAACTGAATCAACGTCAATATCAAAAGTTTCAGTAGGAGTAATAGAGTAAGTTCTCTTTCCCCTGTTTCTTCCACATAGCTCTTCTAAAATTAATTCTTCTTTTTGTGTAACTTCAAGTTTTCCTGTTCCACAAATTGGACATTCATCAGCTCTAAATGTTCTTGTGGAATTAAAATCAAGATTTTCTAAATCAACATGTAAGATTCTTTCAGAAAGATTTGGTTTTTTTCCAAGAATTATTTTTACAGCTTCTGCAACTTCAATTGCACCAACAATAGAAAGAATAGGGGGATGAACACCTTCAATACTACATGTTGGCATTGCATCTTCATTTAATTCAGGAAACATGCAAAAATAACATGCAGATTTTTTTGGTAAAACAGTGAAAGCTTGTCCAGATGTTCCAACTGCAGCTCCTGTAACAAATGGAATGTTGTATTTTACACATGCTTTGTTTAATGCATATCTAGCATTAACACTGTCAAGTGCATCAATTACAACATCACATCCTTCAACAACTTCTAGTGCAGTATAATCATTTATTGAAACAGCTAGAGCTTCTATTTTACATTCCGGATTTAGTTTTTGCAGTTTTTTTGCAGCCACCTCTACTTTGACTTGACCAACATCATCTTCATCAAACATCATTTGTCGGTGCAAGTTGGACAATTCAATTACATCTCTGTCAATGATTCTTAAATTTCCAACCCCCATTGTAGCTAATCTAGAAATTATTGGATGGCCTAAACCGCCAGTTCCAACAACACATACTTTGGCATTTTTTAGCTTTAATTGTCCTCCATACCCAATTTCTTCAAGCATTACTTGCCTTGAAAATTTATCTAGTTCTTTTGGAGAAAGTTCTTCAGAGCCTCCAGCAACTGCAGGTAGAATATAGATTTCATCACCATCTTTTAGAGAGGTTTCCATACCAGAAGAAAATTTTGCATTTTTCCCATTAATGTAGATGTTAATTAGAGATCGCGGAGTTCCATCACCTTCTAAAACTCGTCTCTTAAAATCATCTCCCATTTGTTCAGAGATTTTAGAAAATGCATCCTGAAGAGAATCAGCAGAAATTTCTATCTTTTTTTCACCACCACCTTGATTTAACACTGAAGGAATTGTAAATGTGATATTTGCCATTAGTTTACTACCGCCGAAACTTCTGAAATGTCTGCTTTTAGCACATTTGGTTTTTCCAATACTTCCATAATTGATTCAGTTGCTTTCAAACCATTTCCAGTAACATAACATACAACTTTATCATTTTTGTCAATCTTTCCTTGTTCTACCATTTTTTGCAATACAGAAACTGACACACCGCCAGCTGGTTCTGTAAAGATTCCTTCTGTTTTTGCTAAAAGGAGTATTGCATCTAGAATTTCTTGGTTGTTACATTCTTCTGCAAATCCATTGTATTGTTGTAATCGTTTTAGTACATATCTTCCGTCACCAGGATCACCTATTGCAAGACTTTTTGCAACAGTGTCAGGATTTTCTACAGGAATTACATCTTTGGAATTTTTCTTAAATGCATCTACGATAGGTGCGCATCCATGAGGTTGTGCTGCAATCATGTGCATATTAGAAACCTCATTCAACAAAGAAACAGTTTGTAATTCTTCAAAGCCCTTACAAATTGCATTAAGCATCGCACCACTTCCAACGGGTACTATTAATTGATCAGGAACACTCCAATCAAGTTGTTCTGCAACTTCATAAGCTAATGTCTTAGATCCTTCAACATAATGTGAACGCATGTTAATATTTACAATTCCTATTCCTTTAGAGTCTCCAATTTGTGCAGCTATTCTATTTGCATCATCATAAGTTCCATCTACTGCAACATAATTTGCACCATAAGATAGTGCTTGAGCAATCTTTGCCATCTCAATATCACTAGGGGCAAATACATGACATGGAAATCCACCTTTTGCTGCATGTGCTGCAGTAGCAGATGCCAAATTACCAGTTGATGCACAACCAACTGCAGACAAACCAAATTCTTTTGCTTTTGAAATTGCAACACCTGCAGGTCTGTCCTTAAATGAAAATGTTGGATTTACAGAATCGTTTTTGATATAGAGGTTGTTAAGTCCAAGTGCTTCACCCAGATTTTCGGCTTTTGTTAGGGGAGTCATTCCTGCATCAATTGAAATAATATTAGATTTGGTTTCAATTGGAAGTAACTCAAAATATCTCCAATACGTTTGTTCACGATTTGAAAAAGTATCTTTTGTGACACTTGGAAAATCATACTTTACATCTAGAGGACCAAAACAGTCATCACAGATGTATTTGAATGCAGTATCATACTCTTTCTTACATTCCCTACATTGCAGCGATGTTCTTGTCAAGATCAGTTTATCCTCTTGTAATATAGATAAAAAATCCTAATATCAAGTTAAGTAATACTTAATTTAGTACAACAAAAAATATACTGAAATGTAGTAAAGATTTGAAAAATTTCTAAGTTCATCAAAATAAATCAGAAATAATATAGAAATACATAATCTTTGTAGAATTTTTATAGTGAGGAAGGTTTTTAGTGTTTTTTCTTAAAATTACAATATGAAAACTAGTTTAATAATAATACCAGTAATTATTGCAATTGTTACAATTATTGTAATATCTATTACTAGTTTTAATGAATCAGAAGTTACTGAAATTGAAGATGTAATAAACAAAGAA
>JACENB010000121.1 GCA_013867245.1 Nitrosopumilaceae archaeon | reverse complement strand
CTACATCGTACTTCCAAGTAGAATTCATCACATTTTCTTAATTTGACGCCATTTACAGATTCTTCAACGAGTGCTTTTCCTATTCCTCGTTTTCTATAGTCATCAAGAACAGCAACTGAAACAACATGACCTTTTTTCACAAAACCGAGTTTTTTAAAATTTGAAAAGCCATATTCTGTTTTACACATAATGTATCCAACATGTTTTCCTCCTATCTCAGCAACAATGAATGCCTCGGGAAGTTCAGCAAGTAAACTCTCATAGAAATAATCAGAATAGTGTTCAGGGAGTGTTTTGAGATTAATTTCCATAACAGGGATAAGATCGCTTGATTCAGCGCGTCGAATATTACAATCACCCAATTGTCTTAGAATCACTTGCATACTTTGAGATACGGCCATCAATATTTAATTTTAAACCAAAAGACCATTTAATGGAAAGAATTAGTAATAAAGAATGGAAGAGCATTCTCAAGAGGACATAATCTCTCTAGTAAATTCCATTTTTGATGTAAGTGATTTTATAAAAACAGAATTTTCAATGGAGTTTCAAATTGAAGATATTGAGTTCAAATCAAAATTTGAGAAGTTAGCAAGAAAGTTGGAGGGTATGAGTTTTGCTTGCAGACTAGAACAAAAGGACGGGGGACGATTTGTCGTTATTCAAAAATTTGCAATAAAAAAACAAAGAAGATGGATGAAAACTGCATGGACTCCGAGAGCTCTGTTTGCAATTGTAGTTGCATTTGTTATGATTGATGGATACTATAGAACATCTGGAACAAATTCTATTGTTGAAATTGGAGAACCTCTTGAAATGGCAGGAGTTTACACATTATCGCTACTAGGAATTTTAGGAATTCATGAATTAGGACACATCATTGCGGCCAAAGCTCATAGGCTTAAAACAACATGGCCTTACTTTATTCCAGGTTTACCAGTGATAGGAATCCCAACGTTTGGGGCATTTATCCAATCCAGAGGATTGACCATCAATAGAGAAATTTTGTTTGATGTTGCAATAGCAGGGCCAATTGCAGGATTAGTCATAGCAGTGATTGTTTCAATTTACGGAGCATATACAGCACCAATTTTAGAACCTGAAATTGCAGCAGGATTATTTGAAGAATCTAGATTGATGGAATGGGAACAAGGTGAACCATTGTTAATGACTGCAAGTCTTGCAATGTTTGGAAAAGGAGGTTCAGGACATGAAGTAATTATGACTCCAATAATGTTTGCCGCGTGGATTGGATTTTTAATTACATTTTTGAATTTGCTTCCAGCATGGCAACTAGATGGAGGTCACATGGCAAGAACATTGTTGGGTCCAAAATTACATAGATATGCAACTTTTGGCAGTATGGCAATTCTAGTTTTGTTAAATTATTGGCTGATGGCAATTTTAATTCTAATAATGAGTTCAAGAAATCCTAGTGCAATGCCATTAGACGACATTTCGCCACTTTCAAGGAATAGAAAACTAGCATACATTGGAATTATAGGATTAGCAATTTTATGTGCACCTCTGCCATCAGATTTTTTGCCTAGTTTACTACCTTAGTAGCAATCTAGCACCATCTGAGACTACAGCAACTTTCTGTCTTGGACCTTGTGTCTTTAAGATGTAATCCATAGAATATTTTATTCCAGGCAATGAAATCATGTTTAATTTCTTTGCATAAAATTCAGGCAAAATTGAAACTAGGCCAATCTGAAAATTCTTTTGAATTTCTGAAAGGAATAGTAGATCTTCCATGCCACTAATGTATTTGCTAGGATTTCGTAATTGTTCTAAGGTTAATCTGTCTTCAATATACTGTTGAATTGCATCTGAGCCTAATCCTCCTTTACATTCTGCAACTAAAATTGCTAAACCGTCTTTTTTGATAGCATTGGAACAATTCCACAAAGATGAGAAAGACTTTCCAAGGCTGTCATTACTTGCATCTTTACCAGTACTAATTATCATTGTTTTATGTTGACCAACGTCTTTGATTGAATTTGACTCCAGAATCTTTGTGCTAGACATTGTTTCTGAAGGATGTCCTATTGTAAAATCTATGATTCCATGGGAATTTGCAATAATTTCAATTCCTTGAATTTCAAAATTATCAGAAAACTTCTTTGCTTCTTGAAGACTTTCAGGATATTGTCCAGGAACAGGAAGATTGCCTTGTCTCTTTGCATATGCTGAAAGCATTGATTCTAAACCAAATTTTTTGATAAGACGTGTAGAAATTGTTTCATATCCAAAAAGACCATCAAATTCCATTTCGCCAAGAAATACAAGATTTGAATTGGGGTTTTCAAAATTTTCAAATTCATTAATTGAGCTACCCTCTGGAAGTCCTGCTTTAACTTGATTAAGGATTTTTTTATCAGTAAGAATTTTTGGGAAGGGTTTTGATTTTTGCTCACATAATGTAAACATGGATGAGATTATTTTCTGAATGGATTTTGAGTTATGTAAAACCACAAGTTCCATTGGTTTTGAGAAATCTATTGAGTTTAATTTTTCATTGATCGCTGAATCATCTAAAACCTCACCCTCAGAATCGATTTTTTGCTCTAAATTTTCGGCTCTTATGTCCAAAACAACGTCTGTGATACCATAATTTAACCAAATTTCAGGCATAATTCATCCATAATACAAACCAAAATAAATCCAGTGTAGTTAATTTTGGTATGGAATTTGTAAAAGAGTTTGCAACCTTTTTGCATCAAAAAGGCATCATAAAATTTGGAGATTTCACCCTAGCCAGTGGAAAAAAGAGTTCATACTATGTAGATTTAAGACTAGTTCCAAGTTACCCCCAAGAATTTAGAAAAATGGTCAAATATCTAGAAAATGAGATTGCTCAAAATATAGGATTAGACAAGTTTGATTCAATAGTTTCAGTTCCTACAGGCGGTTTAGTCATTGCATCTGCATTGGCAATTGAAACTGTAAAACCATTGATCTATGTTAGAAGTAAACCAAAAGACTATGGAACTTCAAAATCAGTTGAAGGAAAAATTCATGATGGAATGCAAGTAGTAATGATAGATGATGTTGCAACAACAGGAGGGTCTGTTGTTAATGCAATCAAGTCATTAAAAGAAGTCAACATATCAGTAAAAGATGCATATGTAATTGTTAATAGAATGGAAGGTGCTGATGAAGCCTTAGAAGAATTAGATGTAAAAATGCATTCAATACTAAACATTTTACAAATAACAGAAGCACTACATGAGCAAAATCTAGTAGACGATGAGATTTTGGAAAAAGTGAAAAAACAAATTGGCAAATGAGTTTGGCAGCTCAGACAAATGCCTTCCAATCATCATTCAGATATAACTCTGATTCTTCATTGCAGCCAGTGAAATTTGATTTTGCTTATTTTAAAACTAATTGAAAATAATGGGCCCAAAGGGCTTCGATCCCTTGGCTCACCGGTTATGAGCCGGTTACTCTACCAAGCTGAGTTATGGGCCCTAAGCAGATGAATTTTTTCTTAGGTATAAAATGTTATGAGATTAACAGTATTCTTCAAAACAACTGTCCAATAACAAATTTTGTGCAGAGATAGATTTTTCTGCAATCTCAATTAATTTGTCATAATCAGTTGAAGATTTTTCAAGAATATTTCTCCATGATGCTGCATGTCTAATGTCAGCTTCTGTATGTAGTTTGAAGTATTCTGTTGCTTCCTCACTAGTCATACCATAGAATTCTGCTAAACCATCAAGTTTTGTTTGACTGATCTTTGGAATTTCTTTTTCAAAGGCATACATTGCACATGCGCCACCTTCAAAGGTATCCATTAATTCATTCAATTCAGAGACTGCTTTTCTTGTTTTTGGTAAACCGGAATAAGATAGTAATTCTTCTTCAGAAATTCCAAGTTCGCCAGCAAAAGCAATCCATGGTTTGATGTGATCAGATTCTTCTTGCTGATTTTCAACTAATTCTTTTACAACTGATTCTGGGGCTTTGTCAATAATTGGGGCCATGAAAGATGGAACCTCTTTTACTAATTGGAAATATTCTTTGGAATATCCTGCTAGAGATTCTTTTGTTAATTTTCCATCAGACCATGCTTGGTAGAATGGATGTTTTAGTAAACTTCTTTCTTCAATCATTTCATCAATTTTTTTAGTTATGTTCATGATTTGACTCCAAATTTGCCAATAAAAAAATCTTTGTGGTTTACAAAAGATTTTATGGTCAAAATACAGAATTTTCTTGGGTTCCAGTGGTGTAGACCGGTCAAGCATACTGCCCTTTCAAGGCAGTGATCCCGGGTTCAAAATCAATCGATGAAAATCCCGGCTGGAGCACCAAGATTTAATTAACAATGGAAAAAATTTTTCATTAGAGGCCCCGTCTTGGACAGAAAAAATATCGAGATTAATCCTTTACTTGAGACATATGGAGAATATATCAAAAAAATTGATCTGGCTCTAGATAAAGAACTAGATCTGTATTCAGAGTCAGAATTCATTGAGCCTTTGAAGTATTCATTAGAAGGAGGAAAACGAATAAGACCAATCATCCTTACTTTATCAGCTGAAAGTATCGGTAAAATTGACGATAACACCTTTGCAGCATCTTGTGCAGTTGAATTTCTGCATATGGAATCAATAATCCATGATGATATTATTGACAATGAAACAATGAGAAGACAAAAAGATCCATTCCATATCAAATACGGATACAATACTAGTGTACTTACAGGTGATTTTGTTTTAGGATTAATTTTAGCAATATGTTCTAGATTAGATAATCCTAGAGTAACAAAAGATTTGGCAACTACTGCAATGTTAATGAGTGAAGGAGAAATGATAGAAAATAGATTAGAAACAAGTGAAGATGTAACATTTGATGATTATCTAAAAGTGATCGAATACAAAACTGCAACTGCATTTGAAGTAGCAGCTAGAACAGGTGCAATTATTGCAAATGGAACAGAAGAACAAATTGAAGGACTAACAGAATATGGAAAAAATATTGGAATTGCTTATCAGATTAGAGATGATTTGTTAGATTGGAAAAATGAAGACAAGTTATTCAATACTCTAATTAAGAAAAGTTCAGATCCAAGAGACGTCTTTAACAAAATGGAAGATTTGTTAAAGGAATACTCTGAAAAAGCTAGAACAAGTTTAAGAAAAATACCAGATAATGACGCTAAAGTAAATCTAGATAATTTAATAAAATTTACTTCGTTTAAGGCATAAGTCCTAAACTAACTACTGGTGTTGCAAATTCTACGAATTTAAGAAGTGGTTCTGGATATACACCAAATCCTACCAAGAAGATAATTGAGAAAATCATTACTGCTACAATAGATTTTGGTTCTGAAACTCTCTTTTCTGTTTCTCCTTCAAAGTACATCTTTCTTGTAATCCAACCATAGTAAGCAAGTGATAATGCACTGTTAAGAACACCTGCAATTGCAAGCCATGGTGCCCACCATAATGCAGTACTAGCATCTAATGCACTTCCAAACAACATCAATTTACTCCAAAATCCTGAAAGTGGAGGAACACCTGCAAGGGCAAATAATGAAATCACCATACCTAGAGCAGTAATAGGCATTCTTCTACCGAGGCCTTTGAGTTTATCAATATGAGTTACAGCCAGAGTAGTTACAATTCCAGCAATTGCAATAAAGGCAGCTCCTTTCATCACTGCATGGTTGAATATTTGATACAATGAACCTTGTAAGCCAAGAGAGCTGTATGGAGCAACTGCCAATCCAATCAAAATGTATCCAGCATGTGCAATACTAGAATAAGCCAACATTCTTGAAAGATTCTTTTGCATGATTGCAGCGACATTACCAATTGTCATGGTCATCACGGCAATAATTCCAAGAGCTAAAGTCCAATCAAGATTTAGAGCCATCATTCCAAGTACTATGATTCTAATTGCAGCAGCAAATCCTGCTTTTTTGGTTGCAGCTGCAAGAAGTGCAGTTACTGGAGATGGTGCACCTTCATAGGTATCTGGTAACCATTGATGGAAAGGAACAAGTCCCATCTTGAATCCAAATCCTGCAATAAACATTCCAACTGAAAGCAATGCTAATGGTAACAATGATGGGTCAAGTGTTGAATATCCTTCAATGACTTCACCAATGTTTGTAGAACCAGTTAATCCATAAGATATTGCAATTCCGTAAACGATTATTGCAGAAGATAATGCACCAAACAAGAAGTACTTTAATGCTGCTTCATTTGAGCTTGGATTCTTTTTCATATATCCAACCAAGATGTAAGTTGGAATACTCATTAATTCCCAAGCAACAAAGAGCATTACCAAATCAGTTGAGTATGCAACAAGAATCATACCAATTGTTGCAAGTAAGATTAGAGAATAGTAAACAGCAGGAGAATTATGTTTTCTCATATAATTAAAGGAACCAACAGTTGTGAACAAGGCAACAATTAACATTGCAATGGCAAAGAATCCACCAAACGCATCATTTACTATTACATCATCAGAGAATAGGGCAGATGGAGCAACATTTTCGTTAATGAATTCATAGCCAACATATGCCATGGATACGATTAATGCTGCAAATGCAATTACAGCATAAAATGAGTTAGAGCCTTTTTCTTTTCTAGCAATACTGATTATTGGAAGAATAACTCCTACAGTTCCTAAAATTGCAATTAGTATTAATGGTGTGGAAGTAATTTCTAACATTTCATCTCTCTCCTACATCAACAATATCAGAACTACGAAGAGTAATCCTGCTCCAAATACGAATAGATATGATTGGGAAACACCAGTTTGAGTTCCTTGGACAACTTTTGCACCCCAGGCAGTTGCTTTTTGGAATCCATCATTCATACCGTAATCTATAGCCGTCTTTTCAAAGTATCTGAATATGCCTCTTGCTAACCATAATGGAGCTACTACAAAGCACCAATACACTATTGCATTGAGATACCATCTGCTTAAGATAACTTTGTGAATTGCGTAAAAGAAAATATTTGAGTTTACAAATTTGACAGGATCAACCCATCTACCAATATAGAATATGTAACCTAATCCAATTCCTACTGCAAATGCAACAAGCGAAGCACCAAGTGCTACTGGGTTAATGCCTTGTAAGAATTCTGGTAAGATTGAGGATTCAACTTTTGCATATTCACTGTGGATTCCAAATGAATCTTCAAGATACACCTCAAACATATGATGTAATCCATGTTCTGTTGATAATCCGATTAATCCAATTCCAATTGTTAGAACTGCAAGAATTCCATATGGAGCCCACATTGATAATGATGCTTCGTGGATGTGATGTCCTTCTTCTTCCATTTTTTGGATATGTTTACTCTTGTTTCCAAAGAATACCATACCTATCATTCTTGTAGTATAGAATGCAGTAATTATTGCAGTCAATACTGCAATTGCAAATAGTGGCAATGCCCATTCGTTTCCAGATGTATAAACTGCTGCAAAGATTGCATCTTTACTCCAGAAACCTGTTGTGATAAATGGTGCACCCATCAATCCAAGACCTGCGGCCCACATGAAAGCATAAGTCTTTTTCATTTGTTTTCGCAAACCACCCATATCGGTCATGAAACGAGAACCAACAATGTGCAACAAAGAACCTGCTGCCATGAATAATGATGCCTTGAACATTGCGTGAGAAATTAAGTGGAAAAATCCTGCAGTATAACCATCAACATATTGATGAGATAATCCTGCAACACCTAATGCCATCATCATATAACCAATTTGTGAACCTGTTGAATATGCAAGAACTTTCTTAATTTCTGGATTAACCATACCTTGTGTGGCAAGCAATAATGCAGTAATTGCACCAACCCATGCAACAATCTCAAAGAATTGGTCTGCCATAATTCCTGCAGCACCTAATGCAAAAACAATTGGTCCAATTCTTGCAACTAAGAATACACCAGCTTTAACCATTGTTGCTGCGTGAATTAACGCAGATACTGCAGTTGGACCAGTCATTGCTTCTAAGAGCCATTCGTTTAATGGGAATTGTGCTGATTTGCCTATTGCACCACCAAATAACAACACAAAGGCGGGAACCAACATACCTTGTGCATTCATAGCAATAGCCCACTCATGATCTCCCATGAGTTCTTTGAAACCAAAGGTTCCAGCAAATAAGAATATCAAAAGCATACCTGCAATCATCATTACATCACCGACTTTGGTCATGATGAATGCCTTCATTCCAGCATGTGTTGGGGCATAGTAATCTAACATACCTAGAACAGTGCGACCTTCTTGTCCAACATGATCTTTCTTTTTATCACGATACCAGAAGCTGATTAATGCGTAAGAAGCAAGACCTACACCTTCCCAACCAAAGAAGACTTGGAGTAAGTTATCAGATAGAACAATAATTTGCATTGAACCAATAAAGAACATCATCCAGAACCAGAATCTTGTGATATCTTTATCACCTTTCATGTAACCAGTACTGTAAATCATAATGAGGAATGAAATCCAAGCAACTACATTTGCCATAATCACTGAAAGTGGATCAGCTAATACACCAGCCTTCAAACCAATTGCTTCAATCCACATTATTTGATGGTGAATTTCTGAAGCTTCAACTGCAAGTGGTAACAAAGATGCAGCTGATAGTGCACTCATTAATGCAAATCCAACTGCGACGTAACCTGTTGCTCTTTTTGAAATTTTTCCAATACCTGGCATAATGAGTGCAGCTGCAAATGGTAAAATCCAAACAAGCCATGCTGCAGCAGATGTAGCTTCAAATGGTAATCCTACAGCTTCAGTTGCCATATTAGATTCCCAACACTCCATTCATGTAAGGCATAATTGTTTCCAAGAAAATATCTGGATAAATTCCAAGTACAACGGTAAATCCAGCTAATACCATCATTGGGGCAGTCATATACCAACTTCCTTCTTTGACTTTCTCAAGATGTTCAGGAGTCTTTCCAAAGAAGACACGTTTTAGCATCCATAACATGTAAGCCATTGTAAGTGCAGTTGCAACTAGTCCAAGACCAAATGTTACTGCTCTAAGTGTGGAACCTTCTTCAATAGCTGTTTCTAATGCTCCGTAAAATAGAATCCATTCTCCCATAAATCCGCTGGTTGGTGGAACACCCATAATTGTAAGTGCACCAATTACTGCACAAACTGCAGTGATTGGCATCTTTCCTGCTAATCCACCAAGTTTAGAAATACTACGTGTACCAACTTTGACAATAATAATTCCAGCCATCATGAAGAGAATTCCTTTTCCAAGTCCGTGAGTGATATACATCATCTCTGCACCTGCAAGACCCATTGCAGACATGGAACCAATACCAAATAGCAAATATCCCATCTGGCTGATACTAGAATAAGCAAGTAATCGTTTTAGATCATCTTGCATCAAGGCCATTGCTCCACCATAGAGCATTGTAACAAGACCCCAAACGTGGAACCAGATAGACAGTTCTGCAAATGTAGAAGGTAAGAATTCAACAATTAATCTAAAGATACCATATGCACCAATTCCGATCATTGCAGGAGACAAAAGTGCACTAATTGGTGTCGGTGCTGAACCGTGGACATAAGGCAACCAAACATGGAACATAAAGACAGCCAGTTTAACTCCAAGACCAATCGCAATTGCAATAGCAGATATCATTACAATATCTTGAGGGATTTCAGATTCTTTGATATCAGCAAAGTCAAAGCTGCCAATTGTCAGTCCAATCATTAAGAATCCCAATAGTAAAACAACTGCACCAGCATGAGTCCAAAAGAGGAACATTAAACCAATCTTTCTTCTTGGACCGTCGCCCCATATGGCAACTAAGAAGAAACCTGGAATCAACATGACCTCAAAGAATATGTAAAACTCGATCAGATTTGTTGAAAGGACTGTTCCAAGCATTCCCATTGCAAATACAAGATACAGAGCAAAGTAAAGACCAGATTTTGCATTTACATAATTAGAAAGAGCAGATGATTCAACAACAGAACTTTGTCCACTAGATGAAGGGTTGATTTTTTGTTCTTCTTCAAATTGTTCGTGGAATTTGTGAATCATGTATGGTTTTGAATAAAGTACCAAAATTGTGGACAATACATAGATGATGATTGCAAATGGAGATGCTAAACCATCAAGTAAGAAACCAAATTCACCAAATTGCTCAGTCCATGGATAATGTTCCTCAACTGTTCCAGATAATGCTGCATTAACTACAAGGATTGTGGTGTAAAGTAAGATTGCAAATGTAAACCACATAGCAGGAGTGGGGCCTACTTTTCTTCCTATGATATAGGCTACTGGAGATAAGAGTAGTGGCAAGAAAACTGCCTGTAATAATGCGTATTCCATTATCCTTTCAAGCTCCTGAAGTCAGCAATATCGACATTCTGATACATACGATATGCTACAATGATTAATGACAATCCTACAGCTACTTCTGCAGCCGCAATTGCAATAGAAAATAATGCCAATGTTTGACCACCGCTATGTGGCAAAAATCTACCAAATGCAACCAAACTGAGATTTGCAGCATTAATGATAATTTCAACAGCAAATAGCATTCTGATGAAATTACGTTTTACGGCAAGGCCATAGATTCCTATTCCCAATAGGGCTACAGATACAAGTGTAAAATCAATTAGTTCGTTGGTCATTCTCCACATCCTCTCGTTTAGCTAAAACAAGTGCGCCAGTTACAGAACCAGCTAAAATTAATCCCATCAAGATTAATGC
>JACENB010000161.1 GCA_013867245.1 Nitrosopumilaceae archaeon | reverse complement strand
TATCTGATATTTTGTGTAATAGGTATTGGAGTAGCAGTTCTTGCTATTTTGAGTAGAAAAAAGTTAGAGCCGCAAAGAATCCAAAGATTTGATTAGGCATAATTTCAAACATTACGTTTAATTTCAAATTGACCGATTTCAGATCATGATAGATTATTCACTAAATGTAGCAGGGAGTGAATGGATAATCATAATTTTTGTTGCTTTGGTTTTAATTTTAGGCACAGGAAAACTTCCAGGGGCTGCAAGAAAACTTGGAAAAGCAGTCAATGAATACAACAAAGCAAAAAATGACATTCAGCAAAGTATGAAAGAAGTTACAGAAGAAGCACCAAAGATTTCAGGACCAGTAGAATCAGAGAGACAAAAACTAGAGACAATTGCAAGATCAATTGGAGTAAAGGTTGATGGAAAGACAGATGAGGAATTGAGAAAAATAATTGCAGATAAAATTGGTCAAAGAAAGATAGACGAGCCAGAAAATAGCAAGTAATTACTTTGATTTTTTAATTCGATACAGGTCTTTGTCTAGTCGCTTTTTTGCAAATTTGTAATAGTCTGGAACAATTTCAAATCCAAGATATTTTCTACCAAGAGATTTACTTACAACTGCAACTTGTCCTGAACCAAGAAATGGATCAAGTACAATGTCTTTTTTTTCACTAGAGTATTCTAAGAGTTTTCGAATCAATTCAGAGGGAAGTTTAGTTGGAGTTTTTTCATCCCCAGTCCAGTATTCTCTTTTGATATCCCAGACATCCTCCTTGTCTTTGTAGTGAAGACTGCGACCATCCTTTGTTTTGTCTTCTTTTTTGAACCTAGAAAATGGAAAGAATTTTCGTTTTTTGTCATCTTTGCAGACATAAAGGCAGTGATAGTGAGATGTTACAAACTTCTTTTTTGTAACTACACCAAATTGGTACTTCCAGATTATGTGGTTGATGGTGACAAATCCAACATCATCAAGGGCACGCAGAATGTCTTTGAGGTTATTCCATCCTGAAAATACATACATGCTTCCAGAGTCCTTTAGGATTCTATAGACCTCACTCATCCAAGAAAATGTAAAGTCATAGTAGTCCTCAGGTTTGATTTCATTATATCCTGAGAGTACACGAGATGATGTTCTGTTGTAATTTGCTTTTTTTGCCTTGAAATTTATGGCAAAAGGTGGATCGGTAATTACCAAATCAATCTTGTTTTTAGGAATAGAACTCATTCCATCAATACAGTTTTGATTGTAAATTTTGTTAATCTCGATTTTTTTCATTTTTAAATTCAAGACCAGTTCCTAGCATAATAATGTCATGGGTAAAGCCTATGAAGTAACAATAAATCACTAATCATTTCTTAGCAAATAGATCTTGAAGTTATCATGTCCAAAATGCAAGTCGAGAATTGAGATACAAAAGACATTCAACAAGAAAATGCATGTTTCATGTAGTAATTGTGGAATAGAAGATCTACTAGAGTTCTCAAAGAATGTAGATGAAGTGTTTTTGGAATTTCTTTCAAGATATGACAAGGGTCTAGTATCAGAGAAAGGACTTTCTGAAGGCCTCAAAGATGAGGGAATTGTACGTGCTGAAGTTGAAATCAAAAGTATGATTGGCAAAAACAATCCAGACAAAATCACTGAAGAAATTCTATATTCAAAAAAGGATTATGTTTCACAATACAAGGTTTTGAGCAATCCTGAGCCTAAAATGGGCTGCAAAGTTGAAGATTTGGGGTTAGATGAATCAATTACAGATCATCTCAAGGAATTGGGAATAGAGCAGTTTTACAAATTCCAAGAAGAGGCAATTGGAGAGATTGCTTATGGAGAAAACGTAGTAATTGAAGCCCCAACTGCATCAGGAAAAACTGAAGCATTTTTGATTCCAGTAATTCAGAGAATAAAAAAAGATTCTAGTGACGGAAACGTCTTTGCAATCTTTGTCTATCCAACAAAGGCACTTGCACGAGATCAGTTCCCCAAAATCAAAAAGTTTGCAGAAAAGATTGGGGTAAGAGTAGAGGTCTTTGATGGAGACACAAAACAAAATGATAGAAGGGAAATTATTGAAAACCCACCACAGATTCTTGTCACAAACTTTGATGTGCTGCATTACCACATGTGGCACCAGACAAAGTTCTCATCAATATTGACATCAACTAGAGTTCTAGTTACAGATGAAGCACATGTCTATTCAGGAATTTTTGGCTCTAATGTCCATTACATCATAAAGAGACTCAAAAGAATCTGTACAAACAAGTTGCAGTTTGTTGCAGCATCAGCTACACTTGAAGATGCAAAAGAGTTTTGTGAGAAGTTGTTTGGAGAAGAGATGCAAAAAATTCAGGGGTCAGGAAAGAAAGGCCAGACAGATTTTGCAATGCTTTTCCCATCACTTAGAACTCAAAGGGCTTTGATGGTAGAGCTCACAAAAAAACTTACTGAGAAAAATCACAAGACCATGGTCTTTAACAACTCACATCTAAACTCTGAACTTTTGGCAATACAGGCAAAAAAGCAAAAGGTCAACATCAAAGTTCACAGGGCAGGACTGATGGCAAATTATCGTACATTTGTTGAAAAGCAGTTCAAAGATGATTTACTTGATGCGATTTCATGCACTCCCACGCTTGAATTAGGCATAGATGTGGGAAATGTAGACTGTGTCATCTCATCAACCATTCCAGTTAATCGATTAATTCAGAGGATAGGAAGAGCAGCAAGAAAAGGTCAGAGAGGTTATGCATTTTTGGCATTGGGAAATGACCCAATCTCACAGTATTACAAGAATCACCCAGATGACTATTTTGAGGATACAGAAAAAACATACATCGACCCCAAGAATCCATTTGTTGAAGAATTCCAAGTACTGGCAATGGCATGTGACAGACCAATCTCAAAACACGAGCTCAAAGA
>JACENB010000083.1 GCA_013867245.1 Nitrosopumilaceae archaeon | reverse complement strand
GATTTGAAAAAAATAAACAAAAAAAGGTCATCGAAAAAAAAGTAAATCAACTAGAAGAATAGATCAAAAATCAGTTAGTTGTAATAATTTGCAATTTCTTAGATTGAATAAGTTTTAGAATTTTTGGAATTGAGAGATTTTTACCTACTGCTAGATCCCAATTTTCAGAATCGTTTTGTATTGCATTTCCACCAACAATAATTGGGATACCATATTTTTCATTAATTTTCTCAACCATTCGTTTAGCTGATAAAATATTCTCATCTAAAGTTACAGAAATGAAAACACAATCAGGACCATCATGTTCAATGGATTCCATAATTAATGATGTTGGTGTGAATGGAGGAAGATTGTAAACTGTGTTTCCAGTCATAGAAAGTTTAGTTTGGAGAATTTTTGTTCCCAATGTATGTTGTTCACCATTAGGTACACAAATTAAGATTTTTTTCTTAGAAGGGTTTACAGAATTGTTTTCAATAATCTTAGTCAGTAGATCCTCAATAGTGTTATAACAAGTTGTTTGAGTTCCCAAATCAATTTTTTGGGAATTTCCCAAATTCCCAATTTCACCAATTAAAGGAATTAAAACTTCATCAAGGAAAGAGCCGAATCCATATATTTTTTCGTAAGAACTAACCATAGAATGAGCATTTACAAAATCACCAGTTTTAAATGATGATAGCATATCTGACTGTAATTTTTGAATAAATTCATTCTGTACTTTAGGCTGAAAGTATTTTTGATTTAAGAAATAATCACAAATTTTTTTAGAATCCCTATACTCCTCAGGAACATCATCTATAGTCACATCAGATTCTATTCCCAAATATTTGATAATGGATTGTTTTGAGGTCTTTTTTTTAGTATCCCAGGAACTTTTTACTAGATATAGATATTTTTGGCCACGAATGGATTTTACTCTCAAATATGCCATGATTAAGATAAGGCATCAGTATTTAATCCAATTACGCACCTTGATGAGTCCTGGGATACATTGTAATATACAAAAAAATCGAACCATAATGAAAATAATCAGAGTAGGGCACCACGGATTTCTAATAAGAATCTCTTAATACTAGAAATTATGGAAAATAAGTATTATAATGAGTTATCAAGAAATCGGTCATGAACATTTAGAGAAATTAGATGATGCTCACATTCTATTATTTCACGAAGAACAGAAAAAAGCTGAAGAAATAGAGTTTAAGTTTATAAAAACAGGTTTAGAAAAGAACCAAACTTGCTTTTACACAACAAATGATCCTGAAGGATTAAAAAATAAAATGGAAGAATTTGGTATTAATGTAAAGAATAATCTTGAAAATGAATTACTAAATATTGTAAAAATTCCAAAAGAATTTGAAGAATATGAAAAAATGATTATGGATAAAGTAAAAGCACTTCCACAAGATGTAAAAATTCGAGTTGTTTCAACACATTATTTTGATTTTAATACAGAGAGAAAAACAGAATCAATGGAAGAAATTGAACAATGTGTAGATGACAGATTCCATAAAATTCCAGGAAATTTCATCTGTTCATTTCACGTACCAAGCGTAGACAAAGAAATAGCACCAGAGTTTATGAGAAATTTACTTGACTCACATCACGAAATACTATTTTTAACAAAAGAAGATAAGATTGAAAAATTCACATTTGCCTAAGATAATCTTTGAGTAATTTCATCAATTAAATCATTTACAGCAGAATAATCCTCATGAAACTTTATTCCTAATTCAGTGGTATCTATTTCATTTTCTAATTTGATTAGTCCTTTTTCACTCATCTCATCAAGATATTTCAAAAGTTTATCGTAAGAAGTATTTGATTTGTGTTGAAGTCGGGTCTTTGAAATTTCATTATTATCTTGTTTTTCAATCAAAATTGCAGATATAACATCAAAATAGATTTGTAATTTACTTCTCTTATTTTTCAAAGATATTCAAAATTTATTATAAAATAGCCTTAAAAAATGTTGAAGACACCATCAAAGAGAGATATCAAACTATTTTTAAAAGAGAAGCATCCAAACTACAGGTTTGCACGCCTGAGAAAAATTTGTACGGAACAGCAGTTACGTTACAAACAATCTCCAGTGGCAACATTTGTTGCCACTGACATGTATTAATTAAAAATCAGTCAGATTTCGGATTGGTTTTGACCTTTTTTTGGATCTCAATTATACATTGATGGCAAATTATAGATTTTTCAGACATACTAGAAATAACATCATTACTTTGAAAATCAGAATCATATGTAATACCTATAACTAATTTATTTGTCCAAACTTCAAAATCTTGCTTCTCTTTCCCACAAACAAAACAATTCATGAATTTGATTAATTCATTTACAACTTAAGGTTGACGATAGTAAATATTTTCAAATTAACACATAACATCTTTACAATGAGGCATTAAAAAATTCATAATTACATAACCACCAAAAATAGTGATTCCTAAAGTCAGAGACAATCCAAATAACAAAGTTTTCTTATCATCTAATTTCATAACCATAAACAATATTCCAAAATTAAAGTATATGACAAATATGAGGAAAAAATTCTAGTGGTAAAGAATCAAAACTAGAAATTTCAATAAATTCATTAAATTTCTTTGTTTAAACAAGAAACAAGTTCATCACTATAATGACCGAATTGCTCCATACATGAAATTATTAAATTTTCTAATTCACGTTCTTCAGAATATTCTACAGAATATTGAAATGCCACAGTTCCAATCAAAATACTTAACAGAGCAATTAAAGGGATTATCAGAATAAATCTCATAAGGATTACATTTTAGATGGAGCAGAGATTCCAAGTAAATCCAACGCTTTTTCTAAAGTTAAGTTAAAAGAATTAACCAGACATATTCTAGTTGATTTTAAATCATCACTAGTTGAATCCAAAACTTTCACATGTTCATAAAATGAATTGAATGTTACAGCAAGATCATGACAGTATCTAGCAATTACTTTAGGTGCAAAATTGTTTACAGCATCTCTAACCTGTAAATTGAAAAGACCAATTATTTTTACTAAATCAATTTCAGATTTTTCTTTAAGCAATGAAAAATCAACATCAGTGTTAGGTTTAATTCCAGATTTTTCTAAAATTCTTGATGCCCTAGCATATGAATATTGAATATATGGGACAGTGTCACCTTCCAAACTAAGAGATTTTGTTAGATCAAATGTAATTATTTTATCCAGATCCTGTTTAATCATTTCATAGCGCAAAGTTCCAATTGAAACAGATTGAGCGATTTGATCAATTTCAGATTCAGTCATTTCAGGATGTCGTTTTTTTGTTTCGTCAGTTATTTTTTGTTTTAAAAGTTCACAAACAGAATCAGCACTCACATACAATCCTTTTCTTCCAGACATTTGAGCTTGTTTACCATCAGTTTCTAAACCAAGAGTTTTTGCGGTATTTGCACTTAATGTAACAGATTCATATCCAAGATGAACATAACTATTAGGAATTGAATTGAATTTTTCCATTAACGTAGTGATGATTTTTTGTAATCGTTCTTGACGTGAATCAATAACAGTCACTACTTTTTGGGCAGTAAAGTTTTGAGATGGATAATCTGAATCATCTAGTGTAGTTTCCCAGAGAGTTTTAGATTCAGGTTGAGATGAGGCATATTTTTTATAGTTAAATGGATCCTCTAACAGTCCCAATTTCCAAGCAGCATATGGAATATCCTTGGCAATGTAGGTGGCAGTGCCATTACTTCTAACAATTACCTTATCTTCCTCTTTGCCATCACCACGAATTACCCAACATTGAGCGTTTTTACCAGTATTTTCAAATTCTATCAGTCTCATATCCTTGAGTTTTTCAAATATTTTGAGCCATAACCCTGAACGAATTATTTGAGATTCAAAATTTAGACAATCATAAGAGACATTGAGATTCCAACATGTTTCTAATTGTCCAGATAAAACTTTTCGCGTAATTATATCACCAAATTTTGCAATTTCAGAAGTTCCATCTTCAAGTTCTTTTAAAGTAGTTTTTCTAATCTCCTCAAGAGAAGGATCAAGATCATATTTCTGAGTAGTTTTAACATAAACATCATCTCCACAATAATGATCAAATTTTTTTCCATTAGGGGACTCTTCGCTAAATCCAAAATGCTTGAACCCTACAATTATGTCAGCAACTTGTAAGCCAGAATCATCAATATAATTAAGAACATTAACTTTGTAATTTGCTTTATTTAATATTCTAGAAATAGTGTCACCAACAACAATGTTACGAATATGTCCAATGTGCAATGCTTTATTGGGATTCACACTAGTATGTTCTACCACAATATCAGAATTTTTTCCAATATCAATATCACCGTATGTATCAGAATAGGATTCAGATAAAATTAATTTGCTTAATTTTGTCCAATCAGCAAAAAAGTTTAGATATCCAGATGGATGTCCCTCAGATTTTAAAACAAACACATTAGAGCATTGAGAATATTTTTCAGAAAGAATTTTAGTTATTTCTTTAGGACTTTTTTTCAATTCTTTAGCAAGTAAAAATGCAATGTTAGAACTTACATCACCAAATCCCGGCTTTGCGACTTCTACAGAAAAAGAGATGTCAGAAACAGAGAGCTCTTGAATAATTTTTTTAAGATTATTTTCAATTTCATCAAGAATAATTTGAAATGTCATACTATATCTCAGATAATTTAGGTGCTAATTTATCTAATGCTTCCAAAACACCATCACCGCTACTTGCAGATACAGTCATGGTAGCCTCAGATCGTACTAAATTAGAGGCATTACCTAATGCAATACTTGTTTTTGCTACTTTGAATAATGGAATATCGGTTGCACTATCCCCAATTGCGATTACATCATCTTTTATGATATTGAATTTCTTCATTAATTCAGTAAAACCAGTTCCTTTGTCTATGCCTTTAGAATTAATATGAATTGCATATTGACTGTCAGAAAGATTAACATCAAGATTATGTTCAGAAAGAATTTTTCTAGCATCATCTAAATCAAATGTTCTTTCCAAAACAACTTCAGTTAATCTAGGAAATACAGGTTTTTTTTCTACGCCATCAATAGAATTTTTTATTAGTTCAAATGCTTTATTACATTCTTCTATATCACCCAACAAAACATGATTATCAGCATCCATTGCAATGCAACCACCATTTTCACCAACGGCAATTTTTTTAGTTCCGCCAAATACAGATAGCAAATATGCTTCAACAGATGAACGTCCAGTAACATAAATCACATCATGTCCCATGTTAGTTAATCTTCGAAGAGATTCCAGTGCATCAAGATGAATTCGACCACCACCATTTTCAGTGATTGTTCCATCAATATCAACTGCAAACGTTTTCTTTTTCATAAAAATCACTTTTTTGCACTAAATAATAATGGAACGTATGTAATCAAGGATTATTTGTCAAAATCCTTTGTGAAATTTTTGAGGACAGAATGACACCGGCAATCCCCATCAAAATTGCAGGGACAATAGTATAAAGTAAAACATTTTGAATCAATTCAAAATAAACAAAATAAATTAGACTAGGAGATACCAACTTGCCTAACAAGATTTCGTTGTAAGTGTACATAATGTATGGATAATATACCATATAGAAAACAGAGCCTACTAAACCACCAACAAAAAACATACTGATTTTTGAACGATTTAGTTTCAGAAAAATGTCAGCAATAACAAAAGGAATTAGATTTAATGAATAAAACAAGACGGTATCAAACATTGCAAAATTTGGAACAATTGCAGTAGAACTGTAAATCATTAAGAACAGCCCACCCAAAATACTTAGTATTCCAAATTGATAATGCGATAATCGAAAAATCAAAGTTAAAGAAAAAGAGATTAAAAGAGGATATGCCAAAGATGCAATAATAAATGCAATAGTAGGTTCTGGATTAAATTCAAAATAATCAGTGCTAGAAAAAGGTAGAGAGAGAGATGAAATGATTCCTGAGGCAGATAACCAAACAGGAATGACAGCTAAAATTAGTAAAAACTTTGAAATAGATTTTGAGTCATTAAATTTCAAATATCTTGAAATTCCAATTAATCCCCCTACACTACACAAAAACATTCCCACAATCAAAGTAAAATGTGGTGGACTGAGTAATCCATCCAAACCAAAATATGAATGCCAAACAAAATCTAATGGACCAGCACCAGTCAACAATCCTATTCCAATTAATTTAATTTTTAATGATAAAAAATATGAATCTCTAAACTGTTGTAAATTTCTCCAGCCAACAAAAGATAAGACAACTCCAATTAATGAAATTGCAACACCAGTATACATTAATGCATGAGGAGGGGAGAAAAAAGTTTCAGGTTTACTAAGTAAGTGATTTGTAATATCCCAACTACCTCCGACAGTAACTAAAAGAATTCCAAGACTAGTCAAAATACTTCCAAATAGAAATATTCCCTGTGAATAATGTTGTAGAAAATTTCCTGAAACTTTGGATTTTGAAATAGTCATATCACTACTAGTCAATCATAAAATATTAGGGATTTACAGTTACCGAATATACCAAAACATGTTCATTTTGATGATCTAAAATACCAGAAGAAGGGTAATGAGAAACATCACTAGAATGAGGAATGCCTATAGATTTTACATATACATTGAAAACTCCAGAATTTTTTGGAGTTACAACAATATCAAAATGGGTTTCAACGTTGGGTTTCAATGGCCTACTCATTGCTTCAATTAAAGGATATTTGGCCAAAGTAGTATCTACACCCCCACTATAACTAGAACCAATTTCATCATCTACATCAATGTAGGAAGGTGAAAGAGAAAAATCATATGTAGCAATTTTTACAACATCATCGATCTCAGTAAGTTCAGGAAACCCAACAGATACAATATGAATATCTGCATAATCACCAATATTTTTTGAGACAATATCAAGACGGAATGAATCACCCAATGTGATTTCAGTTTCAGATAATATTGCTTCAAAAATAGGTTGAGGAATTAATTGTTCAGTCATCAAAAATTCAGAAGGAAGTACAAACACAGTTAGTAGAAAATATACAAATAGTAAAACTAATCCTATAGAATAAATTAGAATTTTCTTCACATAACTTCAAATTCAGACACTATTAAAAAATGAAACAGGTTTAAACAAGTCAGTAAAATTAACGGTTAAAAATTAAATCTAAAATGATTTCTTCAAAAAAGATTGTAAAGTGTACGGTTTTATTTGAAAAGAATAAAGAAAAAATGAACTGTATTGGGAATTCCTGAAAAAATTAAAGCCATTCAAGATGAAATGGCAAAAACTCAGATTAACAAAGCTACAGAACACCACATAGGATTACTTAAAGCTAAAATTGCAAAATTAAAGAGAGAACAAGAAGCAGATATCACCAAAAAATCAGGAATGAAGCAGGACGGTTTTGATGTCAGGCGCTCAGGAGATGCGACAGTAGTATTTATCGGATTACCAAGTGTTGGAAAATCAACATTACTAAATAAAATGACAGGAGCTAAATCTACTGTTGGAGCATTTCAATTCACCACATTAACAGTAGTTCCAGGAATGATGGAATACAGAGGTGCAAAAATTCAGGTTTTGGATCTTCCAGGAATCATCAAAGGTGCATCAACAGGAAAAGGATTAGGAAAAAGAATTTTATCAGTTGCAAGAACTGCAGATTTGGTATTATTAGTTTTAGATGTATTTCAGCCATATCACGAAGACGTACTAACAACTGAATTAGGAAATATAGGAATTAGATTAAATCAATTACCACCAAATATTACAATAGAGAAAGCATCAATGGGAGGAATTGCAATTGCCCAACAAGCAAAATTAACAAAAATTACAGAAAAACACCTTAAAGATATTTTACATCTTTATGGAATTGTGAGTGCAAGAGTTGTAGTACGTGAAGATTTAACATCAGAACAATTAGCAGATCATATTGCAGGTAACATTAGTTATTCTAAAGCTATCACAGTGCTGAATAAAATTGATTTAGTAGATAAAGAATTTCTAAAAGATTTGAAAACAAAAATTAAATCTGACGTGATAGAAGTTTCTGCAAACGCAGATTTGAACATAGAAGAATTAAAAGAAAAAATTTATGAAAAATTAAAATTCATTAGAATATACATGCGTCCAAAAGGAGGAGAAACGGATTTCAAAGAACCATTTATTGCAAGAGAAGGAGACACGGTAGAAGATATTTGTAATAAACTCCACAGAAGATTAAGAAGAGAATTTAGATATGGATTAGTATGGGGAAAAAGTGTAAAGTTTGGAGGACAAAGAGTCGGATTAAATCACATAATGCAAGACGAGGATGTATTAACAATTATCAAAATTAAAGGTGTAAGTTCTCAATAAAAAATAAAATTAGATCAAATTAAATAAAAATAAATTACAAAAAATGAAAAAAATCAGAATAATAATCAATTA
Organism: Nitrosopumilaceae archaeon; assembly: GCA_013867245.1. The sequence goes on along the minus strand of JACENB010000083.1, from coordinate 2,291 downwards.
CATGCATAGTAATGATCAATTACATGCTCAAAAATTTCAAGAATAGACCAAAAATGAAAAAATAAATCAAATGAAAAAATAAACATAAAAAATATCGATCAGTAGTTTTTTCCAATGATCAAATTACTTCAATAATTGTAATCAAATTGTGTAAATTTTTTTAGTTTAACCACTGAAAAACAATGAAAATATCGATTTTAGCATGGCTACAAAAAGAAAAGCTGCAACTAAACGTAGATCAACTACAAAAGCAGCTCCAAAGAGAAAAGCTACTAGAAAAACTGCAACTAAAAAAGCAGCTCCAAAGAGAAAAGCAGCAGCAAAACGCAAAGCAGCTCCAAAGAGAAAAGCAGCTCCAAAGAGAAAAGCAGCTCCAAAGAGAAAAGCAGCAGCAAAACGCAAAGCAGCTCCAAAGAGAAAAACTGCAGCAAAGAAAGCAGCTCCAAAGAGAAAAGCAGCAACTAGAAAAGCAGCTCCAAAGAGAAAAGCAGCAGCAAAACGCAAAGCAGCTCCAAAGAGAAAAACTGCAGCAAAGAAAGCAGCTCCAAAGAGAAAAGCAGCAACTAGAAAAGCAGCTCCAAAGAGAAAAGCAGCAGCAAAACGCAAAGCAGCTCCAAAGAGAAAAGCAGCAAAAAGACGATAACATCGTTTGCAAATTAACAATCGTCATATAGACGACGAATTGTTTTCATTTTTCTAATTCATTTAGTGAAAACTATCTATTAAAAAATAAAAATAAAAATAAAAATAAAAATAAAATTAAAAAATAAAATTAAAAAATAAAATTAAAAAATAAAATTAAAAAATAAAATTAAAAAATAAAAATAAAAAATAAAATTAATACAAATAAAATTAAAAAATAAAATTAATACAAATAAAATTAATACAAATAACTCATCAGTTTAATTTGTTCTTCAGTACTAATGATTTCTTTATTTGTCAAAATTTCTAATAGTTCTTTGAAAATTGCTTTTTGTTCAGAAGACATTCCACCAGAAGGACCTTTTTCTCCAGGAGGACCAGGAGGACCTCTTGGACCAGCAGGTCCTACAGGACCTTGACCACCAATTGGGCCAGATTCTCCAATGGAACCAATAGGGCCAGTTGGACCACGTTCACCTTGCGGGCCTTGAATTCCTTGCGGGCCTTGCGGGCCTTTTTCTCCTGATGGACCAGTAGTTCCACGTTCACCTTGTGTTCCTTGCGGGCCTTGCGGGCCTTTGTCACCAGGAGGACCAGAGGCGCCAGTATTTCCTTTTTCTCCAATTGGACCAAGAGGGCCTTTGTCACCCTTTTCACCTTGAGGCCCAGGAACTCCAGTTAGTCCTTTAGCTCCAGCTGGACCTTGCGGGCCTTGCGGGCCTTTGTCACCAGAGGGACCTTCAGGACCTTTACTTCCTTTGTCACCAAGAGGGCCAGGTGGACCAATAGGGCCTTTGTCACCAAGAGGGCCAGCAGGTCCGGTTATTCCTTTAACTCCAACTGGACCAGGTGGACCAATAGGGCCTTTGTCACCAGAGGGACCAGTTACTCCTTTGTCACCAATGGGGCCAGGAGAGCCTTGAATTCCTTTTTCTCCTTGAACTCCTGAAGTTCCAGTTGGACCTTTTTCTCCTGGAACTCCAACAGGTCCAGTTAGTCCTTTGTCACCAGGAGGACCTTGCGGACCTTTGTCACCTTTGTCACCAGGAGCTCCACGAATTCCAGAAGTTCCTTTGTCACCAGGTAATCCAGTTGGACCTTTTTCTCCGAGAGGGCCAGTTGCACCTTTTAATCCAGAGGGACCTTTGTCACCAGAGGGACCAGTTGCACCTTTGTCACCTTTGTCACCAGGAGGACCAGTAACTCCTTTGTCACCTTTGTCACCTTTGTCACCAGTGATACCTTTTTCTCCAGAAAGTCCTTTGTCACCAGAAAGTCCTCTATCACCAGTTGCACCTTTGTCACCAGTTGGACCAGTTGCACCTTTGTCACCTTTGTCACCAGTTGGACCAGATTTACCTTTGTCACCTTTGTCACCAGGAGGACCAGATTGACCTTTGTCACCAGAGGGACCAGTTGCACCAGTTTCACCTTTGTCACCAGTTGGACCTCTAATACCTCGAGGGGCATTATTATCAGAAATGGAAATATTTTTTGTAGAGCGTTTAGGTTTAGAAGGTTTCTCGGCAGGTTTCTCGGCAGGTTTCTCGGCAGGTTTCTCGGCAGGTTTCTCCTGAGATTCAGTAATTTCAGAAGTTTTTCTTAATGTAACGTCAAAAACAGAGTATACTGAAGAAAACAAATCATTA
>JACENB010000154.1 GCA_013867245.1 Nitrosopumilaceae archaeon | reverse complement strand
ATTATTTTATTTTTTTTATTTTATATTTCACTATTTTAAGTAAAAATTTCATTATATTTTTATATATTAAAATTAAGTACTACTTAATTTAATATTAGGATTTTTTATTATGTCTATTAGGAAAGAATTGATCTTGGCTAGAACTTCACTTCAGTGTAGAGAATGTAAAAAAGAATACGAAACTGGTTTCAAATATGTCTGTGATGATTGTTTTGGTCCATTAGATGTAAAATATGATTTTCCAACATTAACCAAAGATATGTTTGCTAATCGTGAACAAACATACTGGAGATATTTTGAATTACTTCCAATTGAAAACAAATCAAATATTGTAAGTATCAATGCTGGAATGACTCCACTTGTTAAAGCAGAAAATCTTGGAAAAAAACTAGGACTAAATAATTTATACATTAAAAATGACTCTGTTAATCCTACATTTTCATTTAAAGATAGACCAGCTGGTGTTGCAATTTCAAAAGCAAAAGAACTTGGATTAACTGCTGTTGGTTGTGCATCTACAGGAAATTTAGCTTCTGCAACTGCAGCACATGCAGCAGCAGCTGGATTACCATGCCATGTATTTGCACCAAGTAATATTGAAATGGCAAAAATTGCCCAAGCACTATCTTATGGTGCAAACTACATTGCAGTTGATGGAACTTATGATGATGCAAATAGAATTGCAGCTCAAATTGGTGACAGTAAAGGAATTGGTGTAGTTAACATTAACATGCGTTCACATTATGTAGAAGGATCTAAAACATTTTCATATGAAGTTGCAGAACAACTTGATTGGCAAGTACCTGATCAATTAATAGTACCTGTAGGAAGTGGTGCAATGCTTAATGCAATCTGTAAAGGATTTGAAGAACTACAAACTGTTTCATTACTTGGAGATGTATCAAATATGCATATGATTGCAGCACAACCACATGGATGTGCACCAATTGTTGATGCATTTAAGAAAAATGCAAAAGAAGTAATTCCTGTTGAAAATCCTGATACTGTTGCTAAGAGTTTAGCAATTGGTGATCCTGGTGATGGAAGATATGTTTTGAAGAGATTACAACAATACAATGGATTTGCCGAAGAGTGTAATAACAAAGAAATTTTAGATGCTATACTTCTTTTGGCAAAAACTGAAGGAATTTTTACAGAACCAGCAGGCGGAGTTTCTGTATCTGTATTACAAAAAATGGTTGAACAAGGTAAAATTGATAAAAATGACAAAGTAGTATGTTATGTTACTGGAAATGGATTGAAAGCAACTGAATCAATTATGGAAATATTGCCAAAACCTACTGTTTATCAGCCAAACATTAATGAAATCTCAGCGGTAGTGCAATAATATGACAAATATCACATTTACAATTCCTTCAGTACTAAATGCAGGCGGAGGCGAGAAAAAAACTGAAATCTCAGCAGATTCACTACAAGACGCTTTCATCAAAATATCTGAAATTCAAGGCGATGATTTTAAGCGTAGAGTACTAGAGGCTGACAATACTCCTCGTTCTTTGATTAATATCTACATCAATGGAAAGAATGCAAAATTTGCTAGTGGAATGGATACTCCATTAAATGATGGCGATGAAGTCTATATTTTACCTGCAGTTGCTGGTGGCTCTGAAGATTTGACATCAAAAGAACTTGATAGATATTCACGTCAAGTAATGCTTGAAGAAATTGGGTTTAATGGACAATTAAAATTAAAAAATTCCAAAGTTTGTGTTGTTGGAACCGGTGGATTGGGTCATCCAATAATTACGAGATTAACTGCAATGGGAGTTGGCACATTAAGAATTGTTGATAGAGATGTAATCGAATTATCTAACTTACATAGACAAACTTTGTTTGATGAATCCGATGTTGGGCAAGTTAAAGTTGAAGCAGCAGCAAAAAAATTAAAAAAATTAAACTCTGAATGCAACATTGAAGCACTTACAGTTTCAGTAAATGATTATACTGCATTAGAAGTTGTAGAAGGTTGTGATGTTGTTATTGATGCACTTGATTCAGTTAATGCACGATACGCATTAAACAAGGCTTGTGTTAAATTTGGTATTCCATTTGTAACAGGAGCTGCAGTTGGAACATCAGGACAAGCATTCACAATTTTACCAAAAGAAAGTGCATGTTACTATTGCATGTTTCCTGCACTTGATGAAGATACAATGCCAACTTGTAGTATTGAGGGAGTTCATCCATCAATACTTTCTATAATGGGTGGAATAGAAGTTGCAGAAGCTGTAAAAGTAATTACAGGAAAAAAACCAAACTTATCAAATAGAATTTTACACATTGATTTAGAAAATTTGGATTTTAACAGCACAAGAACATTCAGAGCTGATGAATGTCCAATCTGCGGAACTGGAAAATTGGAAGTTGTAGAAAAACAAGAATTAATTTTAGAAGAATTGTGTGGAAGAAACAGAGGAAAGAGAACTTATTCTATTACTCCCACTGAAACTTTTGATTTAGATTCTGCAAGTGTCTCAGCTGTTGCAAAAGAAAAAGGATTTTTAGTTGAGAACTTAGGTGACTTGGGATTATCTATGAGAACCAACGAGTTATCAGTTAATTTTATGAAAAGAGGCTCTGCAGTTGTTGTTGGTTCAAAGGATGAATCTGATGCAATAACTCTATACAAAACTCTATTATCAAAAAAATAGGCTGTAAATATTTCATAAATCCTTAGTAAATCTTATAAAATATACTAATATGATCTAAATATTGAGATAAATTATAACAAAATAACTTAAAATATATAAAAATTAGAAAAAATGTGAAAAATTAATGAAATAATCACAAAAAAAGGTCCATTTGTGGACAAATCGTCCATTAGCCTTAAATACAAATTTTTTCGAAAAATATCAATAACATGAATAACGAAATAGGACGTAAATTAACTAGTCTTACGCTAATGACAATAATGTTAGCAG
>JACENB010000174.1 GCA_013867245.1 Nitrosopumilaceae archaeon | reverse complement strand
CCAAACCAAAGACAACATCCAAGGCAAAAACCACAAAATCAAAGGCTACAACAACCAAACCAAAGACAACATCCAAGGCAAAAACCACAAAATCAAAGGCTAAGGGTAGTAAATCACAGAAGAAGGAAGAACCTGTTGGAGATATGGGCATAGTCATCGTAGATGATGATATTGAGATTGATCAAGAAAAAGTCAATGAAGAAAGACGCGCATATCTTGAAGAAGCAAGATCTCAGGAAGCATTTGACTAGGAATCTTTATTCGATTCGATAACGTAGTACTTGTATGCGTGCATTGTGTCTAATTACTGTAAAACCTGGCAAGGTGGATTCAGTAGTTCAAATCCTAAAGAAAAAACGTAAAGTTGTAAAACAGATTATGGTAGTTACTGGAAGAGCAGACATTAGTGTTCTTTTGCAAGGCGGGATTGATGATATCAACAACATGGTAATTGATTTTAAGAAAATCAAAGATATTGTTACTACGGAAACTCTAATTGAAGTGGAGGTGAATCTAGGTTGGTAAGGGCCATAATTTTAGTAAAATCTCCAAAAAAACTCATTGCAGCAAGATTGAGAAAAGTCTCTTCAGTATCAGATTCTTTTCCTACTAGTGGTCAATTTGATGCAGTGGCCATAATTGATGTTGAACAACTAGGCCAAATCAAAGAAGTTGCCAACCAAATTCAAAAAATCAATGGGGTCGAGCGAACTGAAACCATGGTTGAAGTTCAATGACAATTAATTTAAACAACTACGGGCTAGGTCTATCGTGAATATCAAAAAAGTCGGAAATGTGATTTTGGCTGTAAAAGACCTAGACAAATCAATTCAGTTCTATAACGAAGTTATTGGTTTACCAATAAAAAATCAGAGAAGAACTTGGGTAGATTTGGGTACTTCTGGAGCCCTATTGAGCCTTCATCCAGCTTCACTAACAGAACAACAGAGTAATGCTCTTGAGAGTGGAATTACAATCGGTTTTCTAGTTGGAGATGTAAAATCTGCAGTAGACGAATTAAAAGAAAAAGGAGTCAATATTCATCGAGACATTGTTGAAAAAGATGCAGGAAAAAATGCTGTAATCTCAGATCCTGATGGTTATTTGATTTCTTTGTTTGAACCAAGCTTTTCAGATAAAGCCGAGCAAACTAGTGGATACCACGGATTTACACCTGCTTAGATAATTTTCTTGATTGAAGAAATTAGTTTCTCTAAGCCTTTTTCTTTACTATTAACAGAAACGTAATAGGTGATATCATTTTTTTGTAAAAGAACAATTGTTACTTTTTGATGTTGTAGAATGACATGTTCTAATTTTCCAACAGTACTTGCAGTATCTTTTCTCAAAGACATCAGTGTTGAAATTATAAAGAATTCATTTTTGACTTGTTCGGATTTTAACAAGGGTTTTAGATTTGGTTGAACAATTCCTGCCAGGGTTCTTCCATAGATGTTAATGACGCCGGCATATCTGATATTCTTTGAAACATCAAGTATTTTTTGACATTGTTTTCTATATTTTACAACAGCGTCTTTCCATTTGTCTGCAGGTGTTTTAACCATACTAAAAAATCAGATTTGCAACTAATAAGGATTATTCCTGAATATCTGAATAATTTTTAATCTTGTTTTTTGGATTCTTTTTCTAATTTCTTCTTTAGTTCTGTGTTTTCTTTTAGAAGTTTGTCATTTTCTGCTTGAAGTGTTTGTACTGAATTTTGTTTAGTGTATAATGGATGGCCTGGAGGAATTACTTGATTTCCTGTAAGTAATCCTGCTGCATGTTGTTGATACATGTGTTGGAATCCCTGTAATTTTTGATTGATTGTTTCTGCATCACGTGAAAATTGTTCTTTTACAGGATTTTTGTGAATGTTGAACATTGGATGTGTCAATCCAGGAGGCAATCGAGGGAATTGTAATGCCATATGTGGGATGTTTGGATTCAATCCATAGAGGTCCTGTAGGTGTTTATGTATGTGATTTTCCACATAACTAGTCCATTTTTGCTATATTTGTGGCTTGCTTTACGCATTTGATATACACTTTAGTGAAATCCAAGTCATTTTTGCTCAATTTGAGCTGATCGCAGATCCTTATACGATCCCGCTTTTTGATCGCTGATACGCATGGACGAAAGAAAAAAGACGTGTCTTAGATGTAAAAAAGACATTGAGGAAAAGGATCTACACAAGATTGTAATCTATGTTGTTCAAGAAAAATTCACTGAACATCATTATGAGCATGTAGAGTGTCCTGGTAAATTTACTGTGTAGTTATAAAATCCGATTTATCCCTTAAACTCGTAAACTTTGTAAATTTCGCCAGTAATTCTGGAACGGTATTTCCATTCATCCTGCTTCCATACTACTTGAACAAATTCTCTTTGCGAATTAGGGTGTAGTCTTTGATAGACATCTTGTCCGATTAAAATTTGATTAGGCTTTGCCATGCTTTGAATTTTGGCTGCGATGTTCATGGCAGGTCCCATTATATCTACATGAGATTGAAGCTCGTCTGCGCCATATCTTACAACAATATTTTTTCCAAAATCAACTCCAACCTTTACCATCAAGTCAGGATAGTCATATTGGTTCAAAATTGGGTTGATTCCTTTTTGAATAACTGAAATCATAGATTTTGCACAGTTTACTGCACTATCTGACGCAAGTAATCCGTTACTTTGCGCATCAAAATATCCTATTACTGCATCACCTACAAATTTGAGCACATACCCTTCATGCTGTCTAATAACTGAAGCCATCTCCTGGGCAAAAGAACTAATAATTATTGCAATTTTCTCTTCAGGCATTTCTAACGTCATGGTAGTTGATCCTACCAAATCAACATAAATTACAACTAAATCTAATTTTGAAAAAACATTTTTTCTCAAAAATTGATCAGACTCATTAACCACTGCGGAATATTGATATCCTTTCTTTAATGCCCCCCAAACTCTTTTTTGAGTCTCCA
>JACENB010000014.1 GCA_013867245.1 Nitrosopumilaceae archaeon | reverse complement strand
TTCTTCCAGAATATAGCATTAGTACTCCTTCTTCAATTAAACCCATCAAAATATCTCTTACTTCAAATTTCATTTCAACACCAATCATGAGTCCTTTTCCTCTAATCTCTCTAATCATTGTGTGTTTTTCTTTTAATTTTTCTAAACCTTCTCGGAAAATTTCTCCCATTTTTTTAGAATTTTCAATTAATCCATCTTCAGTAATTGTTGTTAGTGCTGCTAATCCTGCTGCACAAGAAATAGGATTTCCACCAAATGTTGATGAGTGTTCTCCTTTACTAATTGATGATAATATGTCTGGCCTAACTAATGTGGCACCCATTGGTACTCCTCCAGCGATTCCTTTTGCAAGACATAGAATATCTGGGATCGTATTCCAATGTTCTCCTGCCCATAATCGACCTGTTCTACCTAATCCAGCTTGAATTTCGTCAAAAATTAATAAAATTCCTTTTTCATCACATAGTTTTCTAACTTCTTGTAAGAATCCATCTGGAGCAACTACAATTCCACTTTCTCCTTGTATTGGCTCTAAAATTATGAATGCAGTGTCTTCATCAATTACAGAGCGTAATGATTCTATGTCTCCAAAGGATGCAAAAGATACTTTTTCAACTAAAGGTGAAAATGACTTTCTATATTTCGGATTAAATGTTAATGACAATGCTCCAAAAGATTTACCATGATATGATCCTTTCATTGCAACCATTCCTTTTTTTCCTGTAAACTTTCTTGCAAATTTCATTGCAGCTTCAACTGCTTCTGCACCACTATTATTCAAATGCACTTGAGTTAGGCCTTCTGGAGCAATTTCAATTAATTTTTTCAAAAATTCTTCTCTTGTCTTATTGTAAAGTGAACTATGTACTGTTATTATTTTATCAACTTGTTCTTTGATTGCATTGTTAACTCTTTGATTTTGATGTCCAACTAATGCAACACCATATCCGCCCATACAATCGATGTATTCTTTTCCATTTGTATCCCAAACATGTGCTTTAACTCCTTTTTCAATTGTAACTGGAAATCTTTGATACAGATTTCCCATGTATTGATCTTCACTCATGCTCAATTACCGTACAATTATCATGTGCAATAGCTGTAGAAATAGGATTCTCTTTTTGGCCGTTTGCAATAAAAGCTTGCTTAACTCCCATATCTAGCGCTTCAGTTGAAGCTAAAATCTTCTTTTCCATTCCTGGACCTATTTTTGGTCTAATTTCTTTTGCTTCTGCTAATGTCAATTTGGGAACAACTTTGTCTTCCATTAAAAGGCCGTCTACATTTGTTATGAATAATACTTTGTCACTTTTGACGCTACCTGCAACATATGCTGCTGCTCTGTCTCCGTCTATATTGAGAAATTCAGACTCTTCACTAATTGCAATTGGCGAAATAACTGGTGTCAATCCTTTATCTAATAGTGATCTAATGAATTCTGAATTGACATTTTTAATTTTACCTGTATATCCTCCATCAATTGCTTGTTTTCTTCCCTTCTCATTCATTATGAGTAGTTTCTTTTTTCTGTCTGCTTCAATTACTTTTGCATCCACACCAGACAATCCAATTGCATTGATTCCATTTTTTTGAAGCATCTGAACAATTGTTTTGTTTATTCTACCTGACATGACCATTGTAAAAATTTCAGCAGTTTCTTTGTCTGTATATCTACTCTTGATTCCACTTGGAGACGTAACAAATTTTGGTTCTTTTCCTAATTGTTCACATACTTTGGTAACTTCTTTTCCTCCACCATGAACTATTATGATGCCTTCTGTTTCTGCAACTTTTTTAATATCTGAAATTGTTGATTGATGTAAATCATCTACTACACTTCCGCCGATTTTAATTGTGATCATTTCTAAACAGGAGTTAATGGTGTATATCTTAATCCGTTCATTTCATCAAAACCACACATAACATTCATGTTTTGAATTGCAGAACCTGCTGCACCCTTCATTAAATTATCTGATGCTGACAAAGCAATTAATCTATTATTATCTTCATCAAAATCAAATCCAATATCACAGAAGTTTGAACCTACTAAGAATTTTGGATCTGGGAATTTGTATAATCCTTTTTTGTCTCTGATTAATCTAACAAATTTTTCATCACCATAAGCTTCACGATATATTTTCCACAATTCTTTTTGTTCCATATCTTTTTTCAAAAATGTATGATTAGTGCACAAAATTCCTCTAACTACATCTACTGCGTGCGGACTCATTGATACTTTGATTTTACTTCCTGCAATTTCACTTAATTCTTGTTCTATCTCTCCAGTGTGTCTGTGTTTTGCTGGTTTGTATGGTCTAATGACTCCTGCACGCATTGCATGTGCTGTTCCAGAACCTGAACCGGCTCCAGATGATCCAATTTTTGAATCTACAATAATGTGATTTGTATCGATAAGGTCATTTTTAATTAATGGTGCAAGTGCTAATGTTGATGTTACTGCCATACATCCTGGACATGAGACAAGTTGTGCTTTTTTAATTTCTTCTCTATGTAATTCTGGAACTCCAAAAACTGACTTTGGTAAATAATCTGGATGTGGATGTGTCCAACCATACCATTTATCATATGCTTCTTGATTATGCAATCTGTAATCTGCACTCAAGTCAATAATTTTGATTCCTCTATCGTACAATGCTTTTACAATTTCTGTTGCTGTTCCATGAGGAACTGCTGTGAAAACTACATCACATTTGTCAGTTAATTTGTCATAATCTAATTCGGAAAAAGTAAGATCCGTAAATCCCTTTAAACTTGGTTGAACTCTGTGTAGGTATTCTCCCACATGCTGTCTTGAGGTTACAGTTGTGATCTCGACATCTGGATGATTAACCAATAAACGAAGGGTTTCTCCGCCTACATATCCTGATGCTCCTACAACTCCTACTTTCATGATAAATCTCATCAAAAGTAGTATAATTTATCTTGTTATATTGAACCTTGATTATCTATTTTTT
>JACENB010000152.1 GCA_013867245.1 Nitrosopumilaceae archaeon | reverse complement strand
CGTGTTTTGGTTACCACCCTGACTAAACGAATGGCAGAGGACTTGGCTGAATATCTCTCAAAAAAACAGGTTCGAGTGAGATACATGCACTCTGAAATTGAAGGATTGCAGAGAACAGAACTAATCAGGCAATTACGGCTAGGCGAATTTGATGTTCTAGTTGGAATTAACTTGCTTAGGGAAGGATTGGACATTCCTGAAGTCTCTCTAGTTGCAATATTAGATGCAGACAAGGAAGGGTTCTTGAGGAATTTTACCAGTTTGATTCAAACTTTTGGTAGGGCTGCAAGAAATGAAAATGGACATGTCATCATGTATGCTGATAATGTTACTCAATCAATGAAAAATGCAATGAATGAAACAAAACGTCGTAGAGAAAAACAAATCCAATACAACAAAGACCACAACATTACTCCAAAGACTATCATAAAGTCTGTTCCAGAACAAGTTACAACACTTGATGACTCTAAACTAAAGTCTACCCATGATATTGCATCTGATATTATTGATTTAGAAGCTCAGATGAAAAAATATTCTGAAGACCTAGATTTTGAACGTGCAATTGAATGCAGAGATAGAATAAAACGATTAGAAAAGGAGATTCAAATTAAAAATGACAGAAAATAAATTAAAAATTCGTGGTGCACGTCATCATAATCTAAAAAACATAGATATTGATATTCCAAAAAATAAACTAGTTGTAATTAGTGGATTATCCGGCTCTGGAAAATCTACTTTGGCTTTTGATACAATCTATGCTGAAGGACAAAGACGATATGTTGAATCACTTTCTGCATATGCTCGTCAGTTCTTGGAGATGATGGATAAACCTGATGTTGATTCCATAGATGGATTATCTCCTGCAATTTCAATCCAGCAAAAGACAACTAGTAAAAACCCTCGTTCTACTGTTGGAACAACTACTGAAATTTACGATTACATGAGATTACTTTATGCAAGAATCGGTATTCCTTATTGTACTAATTGTGGACGAAAAATCTCCACACAATCAATTGAGACAATTTGTGATTCTGTATTGCGAGAATTTTCAGGCAAAAAGATTCTGATATTATCTCCAATTATTCAGAGAAAGAAAGGAACCTATGAGAAACTCTTTGAGCAGATCAAAAAGGATGGCTATTCCAGAATACGCCTAAATGGTGAAATTTTGAGCCTAGATGAGGAGATTCCTCCCCTTGACAGGCAAAAATGGCACAATATTGAGATTGTAGTAGATAGAATCACTACTGAAAAATCTGAACGCTCAAGATTGTTTGAGGCTATTCAGACTGCAATAAAGGCATCAAAAGGAGATGTAATGATTGCATCAGAAAAATCTGAAAAAATCTTTTCTCAAAATAATGCTTGTCCTTATTGTGGATTGACTGTAGGTGAATTGGAACCAAGGAACTTTTCATTCAATTCTCCATTTGGATTGTGTAAAGAATGCAATGGTCTTGGTGTCAAAATGGAATTTGATCCTGACTTGGTTATTCCAGATAAATCAAAATCAATTCTGGATGGAGCAATAGTTCCATGGAGCGGAAGATTCTCTTCATTTAGAAGACAAGCATTAAGGGCAGTTGGTAAAAAATTTGGTTTTGACTTGATGACTCCAATTAACAAAATTAAACCAAAACACCTTCAAATTATTTTGTATGGAACAGATGATCTAATTGATTTTAATTATCGTTCAAAATCTGGTGATTCTTCATGGCAATATACCAATGCCTTTGAAGGCGTATTGGATAATCTTCAACGTGTCTTTATGGAAACTGATTCTGAATCAAAACGTGAATGGCTAAAACAATTCATGAGAGACACTCCATGTAATGCATGTAATGGTAAAAAACTCAAACCAGAATCACTTGCAGTAAAAATCAATGATAAGGGAATCATGGATGTTTGTGATTTGTCTATTGACCATTGTTATGATTTCTTTTCGACACTAAAATTAACTGAAAATGAACAATATATCGCAAGAGATGTCTTAAAAGAAATCAAAGAAAGACTAGAATTTTTGATGAATGTGGGTTTGAATTATCTTACACTAAATAGATTAAGTTCTACCTTGTCAGGTGGTGAATCTCAAAGAATTAGATTGGCTACTCAGATTGGCTCTAATCTTACTGGTGTCTTGTATGTATTGGATGAACCAACCATTGGTCTTCATCAAAGAGATAATGCCCGACTAATTAAAACGCTAAACAAGCTACGAAATCTTGGAAATACCGTCATTGTAGTAGAGCATGACGAAGAAGTCATACGAAATTCAGACTGGATGGTAGATTTGGGTCCTGGGGCTGGTGTTAATGGTGGAAGTGTTGTTTTTGAAGGAACAGTAAATCAAATTTTAAATGGACACAAATCTGTCACTGGTGATTATCTTAAAGACAATTCATTAATCATGTTGAAAGATAAAATCAGAAATAATTCTGGCTCCCTTGTTGTACAAAAGGCATCAGAAAATAATCTTAAAGATATTGATGTAGAAATACCACTCGGACTTTTTGTTTCTATTACTGGTGTTTCAGGTTCTGGTAAATCAACTCTAATTAATGATATTTTGCTAAAGGCTTTGGAGAATCACTTTTACAAATCAAACGTAAAACCTGGGGCACACAAAAAGATTCTCGGTCTAGAAAATATTGATAAAGTAATTGCAATTGATCAATCTCCAATTGGAAGAACACCTCGTTCCAATCCTGCAACATACATTGGTGCATTTACTCCAATTAGGGAATTATATGCAAATACTGAATTATCAAAGGAACGTGGATATGCTCCAGGTCAATTCTCATTTAATGTTGCAGATGGTAGATGTTTTGCATGTGATGGAGATGGTGTAAAACAAATTGAAATGCAATTTCTTTCTGATGTTTATGTAAAGTGTGATGAATGTAAGGGAAAGCGTTACAACTCTGAAACTTTATCTGTTCTTTACAAGGGAAAAAATATTTCAGATGTTTTAGATATGACTGTATATGAAGCCCTAAACTTTTTTGAAAACATTCCTGCAATAAAACGAAAATTACAAACAATCTATGATGTTGGATTGGGATACATCAAACTTGGTCAATCCTCGACAACTCTATCTGGTGGTGAGGCTCAACGGGTAAAACTAGCCTCAGAATTATCCAAGCGAGGCACCGGAAAGACCATGTACATTCTTGATGAACCTACAACTGGACTTCATTTTGCAGACGTTCAAAAATTATTAGATGTTCTAAACAGACTAGTTAACCTTGGAAACAGTGTAGTGGTAATTGAACACAATATGGATGTCATCAAAAATTCCGATTGGATAATTGATTTGGGTCCAGAAGGTGGTGATGAAGGTGGAAGAATTGTTGCAACAGGTACTCCAAAAGACATTGCAAAGGCCCCTGGAAGTTATACTGGAAAATATCTAAAGAAACTAGTGAAAAAATGACTTTTGATATCTCAAAAATTACAATTCCAACTGATCCTGGAATCTATTTGATGAAAGACCGTGATGGAAAAATAATCTATATTGGCAAAGCAAAGAATCTCAAAAAACGTGTAAAGTCATATTTTCTAAAAAATCAAAACTACAAGACACAAAAACTAGTTCAAAACATTTCTGATATTGAATTTGTTCTAACTGATAATGAAAGTGAAGCCTTTCTTTTAGAATCTAACATGATCAAAAAATATCGCCCTAGATTCAACATTGAATTAAAAGATCAACAGCGGTATACCTACCTTAGAATATCTGATGAAAAATATCCTCGGTTACTTGTTGCAAGACGTACTAGAGATGGAAAATTTCTTGGCAAGGGAAAGACTTTTGGTCCATTCACTCAAGGCAGCTCAAAATTACTTACAATAGGAACATTGCGTAAAGCATTTCAAATCAGAATTTGTAAAACATTACCAAAAAAAGTGTGTCTTGAATATCACTTGGGCAACTGTGAGGGTCCTTGTGAATTCAAGGATGCTCAAGAGAGGTATCCTAAACATGTTGCAGCATTAGAGGAAGTCCTTAAGGGAAAAAACCAGACCAAAGTTTTCACAAAAAAACTAGAAGAAGAAATGCATCAAGCAGCTGAATTACAACAATTTGAGCGTGCAAAAGACATTCGTGATACTCTGATTAGACTTGGCAGCCTTCAAACAAAACAAAAAATGGAGTATGTGGAAAACTCTGATGAAGAATACTTTGGAATTGGTATTCAAGAACAGTCTGCAACTGTAATGAATTTCAGAATGATTAATGGAGTGATTAGGGACAGTGACAAATTCTTTTTTGATCTAGTTGGCGATAATACATTTTCCAATTTTCTTTACCAATACTATTCTACACATAAAATTCCAAAACAAATCATTGTAAGTGAACTACCTGAAAATCAGAAACTTTTAGAATCTTTACTTTCGGATCAAGCTGGTTTTTCTGTAAAAATTTCTACTCCTACAAAGGGCAAGAAAAAAGATATCATGAATTTAATTCTCAAAAATATCAAACTGATTCATACCAAGGGTGGAGAACCTGGATTAGTTGAACTAAAGGATATTCTGCATCTTCCTACAATTCCAAATGTCATTGAATGTTTTGATATTTCTAATCATGGGGAAGACTTTGCAGTTGGTTCTATGGCTCAATTTGTTAACGGTAAACCAAACAAATCTGGATATAGAAAGTTCAAAATCAAAACTGTGTCTGGTAGGGATGACTTTGCTATGATTGGTGAGGTCATTAAAAGAAGATACTATAGGTTACTAGAAGAAAATTCTGAACTGCCTGATTTGATAGTGATTGATGGTGGTAAGGGACAACTTAGCGCTGCTACAAAATCTTTACAGGCACTAGGGTTGGAACTACCGTGCATTTCTTTGGCCAAAGAAAATGAGGAAGTTTACCTTCCGAAAATCAAAAAACCTGTAATTATTGCAAAGAGTAAATCCTCTTTGAAAATTTTACAACATGCAAGAGATGAGACTCATAGATTCGGTGTAGCATACAATAGAACAATTAGGAAAAACCAGATAAAATAAGAAAAAAGGAAAAAAGTTTGGCTTAGTTCACTGTAACACTGCCGACCATCCAAGGATGTACCATACAGAAGTAATCATAGCTTCCAGCATCTTCAAATGTAAATGAATATGCTCCTCCGCCCATTACTAAACTGCTGTCAAAGACACCAGATGGACCATCTGCTGGACTACCGCCAGTAACTGTGTGTGCTGCTGTGTCAACGTTAACCCATTCTACTGTGTCTCCAACATTAATTGTGAGGTCTGCTGGTAAGTAGCATTCGTTAGTTTCTTCACATCCTGGAACTGAAGTACCTGCTGGCATGTCAACTGTGTAAGTCATTGGGCCTGCTGGCTCATCCATAACTGGAGTTGTATCTTCCATAGCTATTTCTTCTTCAAGTTCTACCATCATAGGTTCTGTTTCTGTGAGGTCGAGGATTTTGTAATCAACTACAAATGAAGTGGTTTTCATTGTGTGAACTGCTAAAGCATTACCGGAGAATTCCCATTCACCTTTTGCATTCTTTGGATCAACGAATGTTAATTCGAAGATTGTTTTGCCATCTGGAGTCCAAGTCTTTGCTGGTTTTTCATCAGCTCCGATTGGTCCTCTTAGTGTGACTAACTGAATGTTTTCAGATGCATCATAGAGAAGTGTACCTGAATAGGTGTTTTCACTTGGTGCCAATAGCACTGCAAGTTGATGTGATTCGTGTCCCATACCTGGGTCTTGATCAGATGTGGCTCTATCCCAACCAACTTTTGTTGGTTTTTCAGGAGCAGCCTTTGGCTCATCCCTTACTGGCTCAGGTGCTGTATATGTTGCAGCTGGAGCAGAAACACTGGTTCCGGCATTTTGAGATGCATCGCCCATCATAGCAAATGCAACTCCGATTGCTACAATTGCGATTGAAAATCCAATTGCAGCCTTATCTATACTTGCCATAGTTGATCAGAGACTTGGCTATAAGGTAAATAAATCTAATCTTCATTCTTACATTCATAATCAATTTTTTCTAGTTTTTTTCTTTGAAGAGATTTGATTTCTGTAAAATTTTCAAATTTTTTCAAATTTTCTAAAAATTCGTTAAAAATTACATATGATCGCTCTATTACAACATTGACTGTTGTCAATGAAGTTGAACAATTCTTTCTTTTATGATTCTGTATTTTAATAACCTCATACAAAGCAACTGAGCTGTCACCAAGTAACTGATCGTTTTTGGTCTTAAGCTCTTTTGCCTTTGTTTTTTTCTTGGTCAAACTAAGTCAAATTCTATTTTCAACTTTCTTTGTGAAATTAATTGTTTGATGAATCGCATTCTATTTTTGATAAATTCATCATTGATTTCTTTGTTGAATTTGAAATGTTCAAACATTTCTTTTTCATTGCACATTACTTTGATGTTATCTTCATTTTTTATGATAAATACTCCAATTGCCCAAAATAGACCTACATGTAATGCAATGTATTTTGATTGTAAATTTGTCACTTTATTTTTGTACATTTGAACATGTTCTCTATTTTGCTCTGCAATAGAATCTCCTGATTGTATTTTCCATGAGATTTTCTCACTATCTCCATCAAAATAGAAAACATGGTCCAATTGTCATCCAAAAAGTGGTTTTTTGTCAATATATTTTGAATCCTTCACTTATGATCAAAGATTGAAAGGTGTAGTTATGCTTGAATCTCACGCCTTCTTTTCAAAAATGGTAGATGAATTAGTAGAATTCTCTGAGTATGATCCTGAATTGGCAGATGGTATAAAGTGGCTTGATGAGCAGGCTCAGAAGAAAGGTATCACATTTTATGATATGGTTTTTGAAGTGTTGTACAAGCATGATGTAAACTCTAAAGCTAAAGATTGGCTTAGTACCAGAAATTAGAAAATTATTTTCTCAAGTCTAGTGATTGATATTCACAACCTTCTGGACCACAATACTTTCCAACATACGTTGCTTTTGGTCTGTATAATGCTGGCTTTGGTGCAGCTTCTGCAAACTTTTCTTCAATGATGTGTGCTGCCCATCCTACTACTCTAGATATTGCAAAAATTGGTGTGTTCAAGTCAACTGGAATTTTTAGCATATAGTAAATTGATGCACTATACAAATCAACATTTGGATAGATGTCTTTTCCTTTCTGTGCTTTCATTTCAGAAATTGTTGTAGTTTCAACTTTTTCAGTCATATCAAACCATGGTTCTTTTGTTTTTTCTGCAAGCTTTCTTGATAGTTCTTTTAGAACTTGGGCCCTTGGATCATACGTTCTGTAGACTGCATGACCCATTCCCATAATTCTTTCTCCTGCACTCATCTTTTCTTTAATCCATGGCTCTACTCTGTCAATTTCTTTAATGTCTAATAACATCTTCATGACTTCAGTATTTGCTCCACCGTGTAATTCACCACTTAGAGCTCCAATTGCAGCACTTGATGCTGAATACATGTGAGCTCTCGTTGATGCCACTTGTCTAGCTGTAAATGTTGATGCATTGAATGTGTGGTCTGCATGTAGAATCAAACATACATCAAAAATCTTTTCAACTTCTGGGTCTGGTTTTTCACCTGACATCATGTATAGGAAGTTTGCTGCATGACTAAGAGATGAATCTGGATCTACAATTGGTAGTCCGTTTCTAATTCGCTGCCAACTTGCAATTATTGTTGGAACTTTGGCAATTAGGTTGATTGCCTTCTCATAACTTGCCTCTTTATTTGAAAATTCTTCATCATAATAGCCAGCAAGTGCAGAAACAAATGCTTGAAGCATATCCATAGGATCTGCATCCTTTCTCCAGTTTCCCATGTTCTTTTGCATCTGTTTTGGAATGTATCTTGCATCAACTAGTTTTTGATTAAATTCATCTAGTTGTGCCTTTGTAGGTAGATTATCATAAAGAAGCAAGTATGCTGTCTCTTCAAATGTTGAATTCTTTGTAAGATCTAAAATGTCAAATCCTCTGTAGATTAGCTTGCCCTTCTCACCATCAATGTTTGAAATTCTGGTATCTGCAACCTCAATTCCTCGCAAGCCAATGTTTTTGGTCTCCATATTGAGCCTAGCAAAAATTCTTCTATTATATTTTCGCTAAAATTATGTCTATGAAATTTAGTAATTAGTCTAATATGCCAACTTTTGGCCCTAAATGAGAATTTTTAATCAAAAATTAAATGACTCCCAGCGAACGCGAAAATCTACAAAAACTTGATGACTTGGTCCTTAACGCATCTATTGAAGAACTAAAAAAAATCCAGGAAGTTGATCATCAAAACCAGATGGAAGGACTCTCTCTTTATGAGGTGTACCTTGATTCAAGTTCTCTAGTAAATCAAAGTGTCAAAAAATCATCCAGAAAATCTTGAGATTCCATTCTTCATTTAAATGAGGGTTTGTAGTTTTTCATGATGTTGGCTGCATCAAAGAAATCCTCTGCAAAGAAATCTGCAACTAAAAAGACCAAAAAAACTGCAACCAAAAAAGTCGTTAAAAAAACAACCAAAAAATCCACTCCTAAAAAAACTACAAAATCAAAACGTACCAAAGTTATCTGTATTTCTCATAAAGAAGATGCTGATGGTATTAGTTCTGCTGCACTAATTAGACAAGCATTTGGTGGTGATGCCATACTAGTTGATTATCCTGGACAAATGGAGGCATTACAACAAGTAGTACTTGATGAAAAATTAAAGTCATTATACATTTGTGATTTGGGTCTGAGCAAAAAGACTCAAGATGAATTTATTGATATTATGAAATCTCTGAGAAAAAATAAAGTCTCAGTTACATACATTGATCACCATGACATTGATCCTGCTGTTGTAAAATCACTACAAAAAATCAAAGTCAAAGTAATTCATGATATCAATGAATGTACTACTGTTCAAGTATACAATGCATTCAAATCAAAATTAAATGAACATGCAACTTTTGTTGCAACCTGCGCTGCAATCACTGATTACATGGAAGATAGACCATTAGGTGCAAAACTCCTTCAAATGTATGATAGACAATTTGCACTCATTAGTGCTACTGTTCTTACCTACAACATTGTAGGTCATCAAAAAGAACCAGATTACCTATTGTATTTGGTTGAAGAGTTAGCAGAATCTAAATTCCCTCATGACATTCCTAACACCTTTGAGTTTGCACAAATCCAAGTTGAAAAACTCTCTCAAATGATTGCCAAAGTAAAGGCAGGCATGAAGACCATGAAAAATCTAGGACACATGGAGATTACTGACTCTGGTGCAAGCGGTGCTGTAAACTTTGTAATGGGATTATCTGGTAAAGACGTAGGTGTTGCATACAAAGAAAGAGTAGACCACGGCATCTATGCCGTCTCTGTTAGAGGCTCCAAAAACTGTAAAGTCCATCTGGGAAAAATTGTTAATTTGTTGGCAACTGATCTTGGCGGTTCTGGTGGTGGACACGATAGAGCATGTGGAGCTGTCATTCCAAAACCAAAAATAAAAAAATTCATCACAGAATTAAATAAAAAAATAAAATAATTAAAAAACTCAATCTTTATTGAGAATACTTCAATTCTTTTCTCGCGTTATTTCACTAAATGCGCAAGATGCAGTGAGATCTCCTGTAACATTAACCATCGTTCTAATCATATCCAAAATTCTATCTACTGAAAGTAGTAACAAGATTCCAACTGGCGGAATTCCTACTGTTATGAGTATTGTTGTTAAGACAATTGTTCCAGCCCCTGGAACTGCAGGAGTTCCAATTGATGCTAAGAGTGAAGTGATGATAATTACAAGTATGGAGAATATGCTCAACTCTATTGCAAATAGTTGTGCCAAAAAGAATACTGCT
The DNA here is from genome assembly GCA_013867245.1 of Nitrosopumilaceae archaeon. The sequence goes on along the minus strand of JACENB010000152.1, from coordinate 1,122 downwards.
ATTACTTGATACATTGCAGTACCATCCATATTCACTGTAGTTCCAAGTGGAATTACAAATTTTGAGACGCGTGTGTCTAGTTTAAGTTCCTCTTCTGCAGTCTTTAATGTCACTGGCATTGTTGCCATTGAACTTGCAGTTGAGAAAGCCAAGGTCTGAGGATTACGGAATTTTGAAAATGTGGATGAGATTGGTCTTTTAGCTACAAACTTTATGATCATTGTGTATACCAACAACATTGCTCCTAATCCTATGATTACAGTTGCCATGTATACTCCAAGTCCTGCCATTGTTTCTACTCCTACTTTGGCAACCATGCCTACAATCAAACCAAAAACTGCAAACGGCACAATCTTCATTGCCATGATGAGAATGTATAATGTAATTTTTTGAACAGATTCAAGTAAATCCAACAATGGTTTGACTGACTCTTTTGGAAGTGCAGCCATTGCCAAGCCGACTATCATTGCCATTATCAAAATGCTTAACATCTGTCCTTCAAGATAAGAAACTATTGGATTTCTTGGAATAATGTTTGACGCTATATCTGGAATATCATCTACTGAGAAACCTTCTGTAACTTTCAAATCCTCTTCAGACAAGTCATGTGTTTCTTGAAGTGCAGTAAGGTCTAGAATACTTCCTGGAGCAATGATTGATGCAAGAGTTATTGCAATTAGAATTGCAATTGTTGTAGTAATTACAAAATAAACTCCAATTCCCAGTCCTAGAGTTTTCATTTTTTCCTTTGTACCTAAATTAGTAATTGCAACAATAATTGATGCAAAAATTAATGGAACTATGATCATCAAAATCACACTCAGAAATATGTTAGCTGGAATTTTCAGATACGATGAAAGAGAATCTAAACTGTTGTCATCTAAACCGACACCCACATCATCTCCTAAAACTAAGCCTACTCCTAATCCAACAAGTAAAGCTATAACAACTTGAAGCCACAATTGTTTGAAAATATAATTTTTCAATGTCATATGAAGTCCTTAGATTTTTTCCATTCTTGTTTCATATAAGAACTACCTAGAAAAACTTGAATTGATTTATTTTCTAAGATTTGACGCTTATTTTTGCCGTCATTTCTGATTCATGATGTTCTAAAATGTG
>JACENB010000023.1 GCA_013867245.1 Nitrosopumilaceae archaeon | reverse complement strand
GACATGGTGCCGTGGGAAAAAGTCACACTTCCACCACCTACAGAAACAGGCATGGAAATTATTTTCTCATCAAACAATCCCAAGTCTTCTAAGGCAATTGTAATCCCAACAATGTCAACCAAGGTGTCTATGCTTGAGGCCTCGTGGAAATGCACAGAATCTTCTGGAACCCCATGGATTTTGGATTCTGAAGAAATTAGTGAATTAATACAAGATTCAGCAAATGTTTTTGCTTTATCTGAGAGACCTAAATTCAATGTTGAATCATTAATTGCTTTTTTTATTTCAGAACCTTTTCTTTCATGAGAATTTTCATCAATTTCCAAAAGGAGTTGAACAGCTTCAATTCCTCTTTTTTTGGTTTTTTGAAAATCAATTTTCGTAATGGTTGAATTTGAGAAAAATTTTTCAGATTTTTTGATTCCATCAATTATCTTTTCCTTATCAGCCCCCAAATCAATTAGGGAAGAAAGAAGCATATCTCCAGATATTCCTGCAATTTGAGGATCAATCACTAAAACCATTGATTAAAAAATATCAAAAATGCTTATAAATTCGTCTGATCGGTCTACAATTTCACTAGATTTAATTATTGAAAATTAACAGCGATTTTTATGATTACTATAATTGGTTCAGGTAAAGTAGGCGGAGATGCCGCATTATTTTCAGCACTAAAACGATTAGATGATCAAATTTTGTTACTAGATGTTGCTGAAGGACTTCCTCAGGGAGAAGCAATGGATATCAACCATATGCTTTCAGAACAAGGAATTGATGTAGAAGTAAAAGGTTCCAATAATTTTGAAGATATGAAGGGTTCCAATATTGTAGTGGTAGTTGCAGGTTCTGGAAGAAAACCAGGAATGACCCGTATGGATCTTTTGAAGATTAATGCATCAATTGTTAAAAGCGTTGTAGAAAATGTGAAAAAATATGCAGATGACTCTATGATTATTCCAGTAACTAATCCGTTAGACCCAATGGCATACATCACATACAAGGTATCAGGATTTGATAGAAGTAGAGTGTTTGGAATGGGAGGTATGCTTGATTTATCAAGGTTTAGACAGTTTATTCACGAAGCAACTGGACACTCTCGTGACTCAATTAGAGCACTAGTGATTGGAGAACATGGTGAAAACATGTTACCTTTGCCAAGATTCTCATCTGTTTCAGGAATTCCACTTTCATCATTTCTTCCAAAAGAAAAATTAGATGAACTAGTTCAAAACACAAAGCAAGTTGCAGCAAAAGTCATTGAACTAAAAGGTGCCACAGTACACGCACCAGGAAATGCAATTTCTGCAATTGTTGAATCTGTTGTAAGAGACAGAAAGCAAGTAATTCCTGTAGCAACTTATCTTGATGGTGAGTATGGTCACTCTGATGTAACCATTGGCGTTCCAGCAGTAATAGGAAAGAAAGGCGTAGAAAAAATCATCGAGTTAGATCTAAACGATGAAGAAAAACAGGTCTTTGACAAAGCTGTAGAGAGTGTCAAAGGCGCAATTTCAGGTGTTGAAATCTAAGCCTTTTTTTATCCATAAGACAAAAACTCATTGTTGGAAACTCATGAAATTCTCAAAGGCGTAAAGGCAGGAAAGATTTCAGTAAATGATGCAAAGAAACTTCTTTCAATATATTCAATTGAAGAGATAGAAGGAATTGCCAAAATAGATATCAACAGAAGACGGAGAAGAGGAATTCCAGAGATAATTTTTGCTGAAACAAAAGAACTAGAAGATATTAAAAAAATCATAAAACGGACTCTGGAAAAATCAAATTCAGTTATTGTGTCAAGATTAAAGAAAACAGATTATCCAAAGATTCAGGTATTTGCAAAGAAACTAAAAGTAAAAGTCAAGACAGGAAAAAAATCATCCACACTACTATTGTTCAAAAAACCAATTAAATTTCAAGGAGGGAAAGTAGGAATTCTAACTGCCGGAACTTCAGATATTGGAGTAGCCGAAGAGGCAAGACTAGTTTGTGAGGCAATGAATTGTAAATGCATTACAAGTTATGATGTTGGAGTAGCAGGAATTCAAAGAATTTTTCCAATTTTAAAAGAGATGGTAGAAGAAGATGTGGATTGTATTATAGTAGCAGCAGGGATGGAGGGGGCTCTAGCCACGTTAGTTTCTACTCTAGTAGATATTCCAATTATTGGAATTCCAACATCAGTAGGATATGGTTATGGTGAAAAAGGGATTGCAGCTCTTGCTTCAATGCTTCAGAGTTGTTCATTAGGACTATCTGTTGTAAATATTGACAACGGCATTGCAGCAGGCGGGATTGCAGCCAATATTGCAAATAGAACAATTAGAAAAAAGGAATAAGTAAAATTTACAATTCAAGAGGCAAATTAACCTCGTAAATGATATATAACATAGTTAAACGAAATGTGATAGTTGTCTGGCAAACGTGTTGTACTTACCGCTGATCGTAGTTTAATGACAAACTACAGAGGAAATTTTCTGTACGGATTTATTGCATGTGGACCATATGAAGTTCTACCAGAATGGGTTTTTGACAAAGTATTTTGTCCTTCAGTTGAAACCGACCCAATTACTGGTGAAGCAAAAGTTGCACAGATTGGATTAAGACGAATTGAAAGTTCATTGATTCAAGGAGGTTACAATAGAGAAGATGTGTTCATTGGCCATCCAGATATGTTACACAAATCAATTGGACCAGATACCAAAGTTGTAGGTATCAACGTAATGGATCCATTAGGGATGGCCCCAGTTACTACAACAATGTCACCAGAAAAATTGTCATATGTTGCAATGAAGTTCAAAAAAATGTGTGCCAGTATTATTCAGCTAAAAAAGAAATATGATTTCAAAGTTGTAGTTGGAGGAAACGGAGCATGGGAATTAGCAAAATCAGATAGAATGAAGATTCATGGAATAGATACAGTTGTGGTTGGAGAAGCTGATGAATTAGCAGTTGACTTGTTCCAAGATTTAGAGAAAAATGA
>JACENB010000149.1 GCA_013867245.1 Nitrosopumilaceae archaeon | reverse complement strand
TCATATGCTTCTTCAAGTAATCTTTGATTTTCTTTTAAACTCATGTCATTAATTATGATAAATGTAATCAATACAACTAATACAATAATAGCTACAATAACTACACCGATAAACATGGTTTTCATAATTACAACCTAACACAATCCATTTTTAATAATATTGCTAATTCTCAAACAGTATCCAACATGATAATAATTACAATAAAGTTAGATGGATTATGCAAATACACAATATTGTAATAATCTAAATTTCATTACAAAATATTGGAAACAAGAATCGTTTTCCACATTGACTTTGACTACTTTTATGCCCAGTGTGAAGAGATAAGATCACCAGAATTAAAATCAAAACCAGTTTGCGTATGTGTGTTTTCAGATAGAGGTGGAGATAGTGGTGCAATTGCAACTGCAAACTATACTGCGAGAAAATATGGTGCAAAGTCTGGAATTCCAATAGTGTTTGCCAAAAAAAGATTAGAGGAAAGAAAAGATGCAGTATTTCTGCCTGTGGATTTTGATTATTACTCGGAAATGTCAGAAAAAGCAATGGAAATCATGGAAGAGTTTTCAGATGTTTTTGAGTATGTGGGAAGAGATGAAGCATATTTGGATGTAACAAATAGATCAGAGAGAGATTTTAAAAAAGCAAGTCATTTAGCGCAGCAAATCAAAAATTCCATAAGAGAGAAAACAAAACTCAGTTGTTCAATAGGAATTTCTCCAAATAAATTAATTTCAAAAATTGCGTCAGACTTTAAAAAACCAGATGGTCTAACAATTGTCCCTCCAGAAAAAATTAATGAGTTCCTAGAAGAATTAAAAATTAGAGACATTCCAGGTATTGGCAGAAAGACTGAACAGAGATTTATAGAAATGAATCTAGAAACAATTAGAGATGTAAAGAATCTTGATGTCTTTACTCTGAATAAAGAATTTGGAAGAAAGAGTGGAACTTACATCTACAATGCAGTTAGGGGAATTGACGATGATCCAGTAAAAAAGAGAGAACCTAGTATTCAACATGGAAAGATTGTAACACTAAAAGAAGATTCAAAAGATTTTAAGTTTCTTTTAGAAAACATTTTAGAATTATGCAAAGAAGTTCATGACATAATTCAAAAAAAGAACCAAATGTTCAAATCAGTTGGAATAAATTTTGTTCAATCAGATTTATCAAACAAATCAAAATCAAAAATGCTAAGAAATCCTACCATGAGTTTGGATGAATTAGAAAAAACTGCTGAACAGTTACTTAAAGAAGCATTAGAGAATCAAACAATTACTATAAGACGACTAGGAGTCAAAGTCTCAGAACTCTCAGAAAGTCAAGGACAAAAAGACATTACGAGTTATTTCTAGTTCCATGTTGTTCTTCTTGCTTTTTGAGACGTCTAGATTCTATCAGTATGACTACCAAGATGAATCCAAATAGCCATGGCAAGAACATAATCTCACCTGCAATTTTGTGATATTCCTCCCAAGCCACAGGATCAGTGGTCACTTTGAGAGCATACCAAGAGAGCGAGAAGATACGAATTAGGTTTACAGTGATTGTTCCAATAATTCCCAAAACAAAGTACATTGATTTTCGTCCTCTAGGGATATTCATCTTTAGCATAAATGCCCCAATTACCAGAGAAAAAATGATAATGCTATGAACGCCGGCAGATGGCCAAAATACTTGAAGGGCCATAGAACCATGATCTCCACGTAAGAACATAACATTGTCTCTTGCAACGGCAGTACCAAGATCAAGTACTGTAATTACCCAAACATTAGCTTGTACAAAGTACGGAACAATGTATTGTAAAGGACCAAGTGTATCATATGGGAAGAATGCATCGAGTGACAAAATAATTGCAGTACCAGTTAGGAAAATAGGTCCTGCAGGAGCAATTCTAATCCATCGTTTTCCAAAGAATATAGTTAATGCAACTACAACAAATATTGCCATAACAACAAAATCCCACATCCATGTCCAAGAATAGATTAATTGAACATTAAACTGCTCTGCAGATGCAATAATGTAATCTCGTAAACCATTCTCTAAAGATACAAGATAAGCAATAGTCATTAATGCAATTGGAACAACTGCAAGTAATCGCTTTTTTGAGATTACAATTTTGAGACCAATTAGTTCAGCCACAACAAAAACAAGCGCAAATAGGTATCCACCTCTTCCCTCATTCCAACTCCAAGCTACAGAGTCAGGGTAGGCGATCATTGAAAATAGAATAGGACTGGCAATTATCAAAATTCCAAAAATTAAATTCAAATTTTGCATTACGTTAAATTTGAAAAAGGTAAATAAATAGTTCAACTTTGAAAATTTGCTAAATTCATTTATCCAGAATTAAATGGGAAAGAGATGCTAATCTTCTGCATCTTCAATTTCGTCAGCTTCTGGATCTCTTCTACTCGGTCGGATTGGAACATAAATGAATGTCACACAGATATGATATCAGACTTCAAGATGTATCCAAAGGTTGAAAACGTTTGCCTAAATGGTAATTTCTAATGAATCAAAGTTAAGGAATGAATTTGCATTCAGTTTTAAGGGATTTTACAGTTGTAAAATAGGTAATCGCCAAAACCCCAATAGCAATTATCCTAAGAGGGATTTCATAATTTGTCAAAAATGCAGTTGCAGTCGCACCAACAGAACCAAATGTCGAGATGACGGCAAATCCAATTGGTCCACAACTACATGCTCCTGCTGCTGCTCCAACTAACGAACCAATAAGACCACCACCCATTTTTTTCGTAGAACTTTTCAGTATGTTTATTCTATAAACATTCATTGGAAGAACTAGTGCAGATAATGCGGAAATTATTACAATAAGTGAAAATCCCAATTCAGAGCCACTAGGGAGATGGCTAACAACATAAGGTTCTAGGAAAATATATTCAGACATTATCAACAATCCAATAAACATTGGAATGAATATTGAAAAAGAAAGTACAAGGTATTTTGGATTAGAAAAAACGAATTTGATTGTGTTTGTCATCTATACCAAT
>JACENB010000039.1 GCA_013867245.1 Nitrosopumilaceae archaeon | reverse complement strand
ACAACTGTATCTCATGAAATACTACATGAACAGATGCGACAGATTGGACGCAAAAAACACACAAGAGAAGTTCATGATGTGTGGACTAAACATCTCTTTGAGCAGTTAGAGTTTGAACAGTATGGTGAGGATTTCAAAAGAACAGATGGTAAACCAACTTTTCTAGCAATGGATACTAGAGAACTAAATTTGTAAAATTAACACTTTGTTACAGAGTAAATATTATTTTCAAAGTTTGCTGTCTTGAAATCTAATTTGTTTTCAGCATCATCTTTTCTTCCTTTGCTCAAGTCTTCTAGTGCAACTAGTGCATCGCCCTTGAATCCTACTGAAGAGCCAAAGATTGCATCAGTTAGCATTGTTCCGTGATCACCGCTCTTGATGTCATCGACAATCTCGTAGAACTTTTCAGTGTCTTTCCTGTTTACTGGGTGACCGGTTGCCTTGTTGTGTGCAACTGCAATGTACATTCCGTTGTTTTTGACGGCAACAGGAATCTTGTGATCCTTTTTCTTGCCTGGAATTGTTTCATTGACTAGGACTTCGCATTTGTGGTACATGCTAGAAACATAAGCAAAGAATCGGTATTGGGCATATTTTCCTGCCTTGTCTTCTTCACATTCTACAAACACTTTATGGAGTAACTCTAATGCATCATCATTCATACTTTGTAATCTGTCATCAATTCTTCCTCTCTCAAGAAGGTCTGATTTGCATTCTTTTGCAATTAGAACTAAAATGAAATCAGGTAAATTGTAATTTTTTAGTGCTGCAACAAATGCACCAGCTTGAGACATGCCAAACTTTGGAAAACCCTTATTGACCATTTTTACACCTCAAAACTGCACAACTCCCTAACAACGTTATAGAAACCCGCTTTTGGCTTATAATTGTTAAGAAATTTGATGCCTGTTGGCATTATTTTTTCAAATTTTTAATTGTAAATATTAAATTCGGGATAAAATCTTGGCATACTGTGAACATTGATTCTACTCCCGAACTAGTTTCTGGCGTTTATGCTAAATTAAAAGAAAATATAGAAAAATTTCGAAATGTTACAGGAAGACCTCTAACACTTACTGAAAAAATTCTTTCAGGACATCTAAATGAAATTGATGACACAAACTTTGCTGGGGGAAAAGATTACGTCTTTCTAAAACCAGACAGAGTTGCATTACAAGATGTAACTGGACAAATGGTAATGTTGCAGTTTATGCAAGCTGGACTAAAACAAACAGCTCTGCCAACAACAGTCCACTGTGATCACTTGATTCGAGCTGAAGTTCAGGGCGATGTCGACATGAAAGTTTCATTAGATGAGAACAGCGAGGTCTTCAAATTTTTGCAATCAGCTGCTGCCAAATACGGTTGTGGCTTTTGGAAACCAGGTGCAGGTATTATCCACCAAGTAGTTTTAGAGAACTATGCATTTCCTGGCGGACTGATGATTGGAACAGACTCCCACACACCAAACGCAGGTGGCCTTGGAATGGTAGCAATTGGTGTTGGCGGATTAGATGCTGCTGAAACCATGGCTGGAATGCCTTGGGAATTACTATACCCAAAAAGAATTGGCGTTAAACTAACAGGCGAGCTAAACGGATGGACTGCTCCTAAAGACATCATCCTAAAGGTTGCCGAAGAACTAACAGTTTCTGGTGGAACAAACTCCATTGTAGAATACTTTGGACCTGGAACAAAATCAATTAGCTGTACTGGAAAAGCAACCATCACAAACATGGGAGCTGAAATTGGTGCAACATGTTCTGTATTCCCATATGATGAAAGAATGGAAACCTATCTCAAATACACAAACAGAAGTGACATTGCAGAACTTGCAAATCAAAACAAGGAATCACTTGTAGCTGATCCTGAAGTAGAAGCAAATCCTGAAAAGTTCTTTGATAGAGTAATTGAAATTAATCTATCAACACTAGAGCCACACATTGTCGGACCACACACCCCTGACTTGGCACGCTCTATCTCTGCATTATCCGACGACGTAAAGTCAAATGATTATGTTGACCCAATCTCTGTTGCACTAATTGGCAGTTGTACAAACTCTTCTTATGAAGACATGTCAAGAGCTGCAAGTTTAGCAGAGCAAGCAAAAGCAAAGGGCATCAAAGCAAAGATTCCGTTACTAGTTACTCCGGGTTCTGAGCAAATCCGCGGAACAATTGAACGCGATGGACAGATGGATTCACTAAAAGACATTGGTGCAACTGTTCTTGCAAATGCATGTGGCCCTTGCATTGGTCAATGGAACAGACCTGAACTAGACAATGATGAAAAGAACACTATAGTTACAACCTTTAACCGAAACTTCCCTGGAAGAAACGACGGACACAGAAGTACATTGAACTTTATCGGCAGTCCTGAAATGATTATTGCATTATCTTTAGGTGGAAGATTGTCATTTAATCCACTAGTTGATGAGTTGACAGCAGCTGATGGAACAAAGTTCAAACTAGAACCACCAAAGCCAGCTCCTGAAGTTCCTGAGCAAGGATTCATGAGACCTGAGGGAATCTTTGTTGCACCACCAGACAACTCTGATGACGTTGAAGTAATCATTGACCCTAACAGCAAACGACTCCAAAAACTAGAGCCATTTACAAAATGGGATGGAAATGACTTTGAAGAAGTTCCAATCATGGTAAAGGCCAAAGGCAAGTGTACAACAGACCACATCTCTCCTGCCGGTGCATGGTTGTCACTTCGTGGTCACTTGGATAATCTCAGCGACAACATGCTTCTTGGTGCAGTCAATGCATTCAATGACGAAGTTGGTAAAGGCAAGAACGTTCTAAACGGTCAGTTGGAACAATTTTCAAGCATTGCAAGACAGTACAAAGAAAAACAGATGCGCTGGGTAATTATCGGCGATAACAACTACGGCGAGGGAAGCAGCAGAGAACATGCAGCAATGACTCCAAGATATCTGGGATGTGCTGCAGTAATTACAAAGAGTCTTGCAAGAATTCATGAAACTAATCTAAAGAAACAAGGATTGTTGGCATTGACATTTAGCAATCC
>JACENB010000071.1 GCA_013867245.1 Nitrosopumilaceae archaeon | reverse complement strand
GATTTTGATGGAAATATTTGGATTACAATTGTGAACAAAAATAAAATTATGAAGTATATACCAGATGAGGATGTTTTCCAAAATGTATCATTGCCTGAAAAAGATTCATTGCCATTTGCATTATCAATAGACAGTGATGGAAATATTTGGTATACAGCAACAGGTACAGGTAAATTTGGAAAAATTGATCCACAAGAAGGAAAGCTAACTCAATATTCAAAAGAAATTCCTCTTGAAGGCCCAGAATACTTCCTCTTTGACAAAAATGGAGATGTATGGATTGCTGAGCATACAGGCACGGCAATAACCAAATTCAATCCGGTTTTAGAGACTTTTGAGAGTATATCAGTATTAGATAAAGAGGCACTTCCATTTGGAATGACGTTTGATAGATATGGAAATATTTGGTTTGCACAACACGTAGTTGATAGTATCGGAATTTATGATCCAGATAATAATGATTTGAAAGAAATTCCAATTCCAACTGAAGGATCTTTTATTCAATTTGTGACATCAGACAAAAATGGAAAAATATGGTTTGTTGAACAAGAAGGAAATAAAATTGGTACAATAAACACAATAGAACTCCCAGTAGATCTTTCACAAGTTAAGACAATTGATAATATTGAAAATAATATTGAAATGAAATATACGGAAATAGCATCCCCACTAATTGCTTTAGGAATTATTGCAACTTCCTTATTTTTTATAAAGAGTATTTACGATAAACGTAGATTGAATTCTTTAATTAACTCTTAGATAATAATCCAGCAGACTTTATTCCCATAGTTATTGCAAGTATTGCAACTGAAAGTAAAACAATTGTTCCAGCTGGAGTAATATCAAATACATATGAAATTAAAATTCCAGCAACAACAGAAAATACTGATAAGCTCATAGAAATAAGCATAGTTTGTTTAAAGCTTCTGCCATACATTATTGCTGTAACGTTTGGAATTACAAATAATGCTGAAATTAACAATACACCAACAAGTTGAATAGATGTAACGACAGTTAGTCCTGCCAAAATTATAAGTAAATAATTTATTTTTTCTACTGGAATTCCACTAACTTTAGCTTGTTTTTCATTAAATGTAGAATAAAGAATTTGTCTAAACAATAACAAAATTATCATTAAAATCACTCCAGCTAATGCTACAATTGCAACTGTATCATCTACACTAACAAGAAGTATACTGCCAAATAGAAAACTAAAGATATCAAGTGTAAATCCACCTGAAAAACTAATAATTACAAGCCCAGCTGCTATGCCTGATGATAAAAGAACCGCAATTGAGGCATCACCAGAGATGTTGTATCTATCCTTAATTTTTGTAATAATTAATGCACTAACTATCGATACCCCATAAGCAGTCCATAATGGATAAATTCCAGCAAATAGACCTAGAGCAATTCCACCAAATGAGGAATGTGCAAGTGCATCACCAAATAACGAATAACGCCTTAAAACTAAAAACAATCCTATTACAGAACATAAAATTGCTATTACAGCTCCAGCAATTAATGCTCTATGCATAAATCCATACGTTAGAATTTCAAAAGACATGATTAATGATGATGCATGTGTTCCTGCATTGATGCTTCAGAATACTGTTTCACAAGTTCATCATCAGAAAAGAATTTTTCAGATTCACCATGAAAAAATAATGTTCGATTTAAGCATGCAACATGGTTTGCCAATTTGTTTACAGCATCTAAATCGTGAGATGACCAAATGATTGTAATTCCTTGTTTAGAATTTAATTCCTTTAGAATACTAAAAAATAAATTTATGTTTTGTTGATCAACTCCTGTATTGGGTTCATCTAAAATCAAAATTTTTGGATCATGAACTAATGCTTTTGCAATAAATACACGTTGTAGTTGTCCACCAGATAATGCACCTATTCTTCTATCACGAAGTTCATGCAACATTAGTTGTTGTAAAATTTCATCTACTTTTTTATCATCAGATTTTTTTCTCAAACCCATTCTTACAACATCACTAACTGTTGCAGGAAAGTTATTTTCAAATTCAGGTTTTTGTGGAACATAGCCAATTTCTTTTTGATAAGTTTTTGATTTTTTGATATCCTGATCAAAAAATTTGATTGTTCCAGTATATGTCGTATTTAGACCCAACATTGAATCAAAAAGGGTGGATTTACCTGCACCATTGGGTCCAATAATTCCTAAAAAATCACCTTGTTTAATTACAAAACTAACATCATCTAATGCTACTACTTCTGGATATTTGACTGTGAGATTTGAAATTTCAACTGCATTTAGCATAACCCTTCTCCATTTGTTAAATCGCCAACTTTCTTAATCTTTGGATTTTTAGCTATCTGTCTTGCTTCGAGAGCTCGTTTCATAGCTATCTTGGATAATTCTTCTGGATTTATTTCGCATTTACCATCTGTGATTCTTACTGAAATATTGTGATTGTATGCATCTGAATTATCATTAATCAAAATTTGCACTTCATTGGGAACTTGATAATCCTCATTTTTCAAATCATCATTTTTCTTGGGTGCTAATTTCATTTTCAACTTAACATTTATTTTATTATTAATAAATCTATAAAAAGTTAATAATATTTGTGCTAAACTTATATGATATTTAATAAGATGTACTATATGACAATTGTTTCAATATCATTAAATGAAGAAATTTTATCAGAATTAGACAAATTACAATCTACAATGGGGTTTTCAGGAAGATCAGAAGCAATTAGAGCTGGAATCAGAAGTTTTGTTTCTGAAGAAAAACAAAATTCAAATTTATCAGGAAATATTCACGCTATTCTTTTAGTTGTTCACAATGATGAATTTGATCAACTTGTATCAGGGATTACTCATAATTTTGAAGACCTAATCACAACACATCTTCACAGTAAAATTGACAAAGAAAAGTGTATGGAATTATTTGTCATTGATGGAGATGCAGAACAAGTTACAACAATGACACAAGATTTTCATAGAAATAAAAATATGGATACAGTAAAACTAGTAGCACTTTAAATTAAAAATTAATTTTTTCTTAATTGAATGACTTTAACGATTCCAAATGCTGGAAGTCC
>JACENB010000172.1 GCA_013867245.1 Nitrosopumilaceae archaeon | reverse complement strand
ATATCATCATTAATTGCAGGATCACCAAAAAATGCGGGAAAAGTAATCATTCTCAGAACTAGAGCAGAAGAAAATACAATAAAATTTTCATCAAGAAAATCATTTGGATGTAAATCAAGCATTAATCTTAGTGATTTGATGAAAAACGGAGCTGCAAAATTTGATGGTATTGGAGGAGGCCACGATAGTGCAGCAGGTGCAAAAATAACTAAAGACAAATTGGACGAATTTTTGAAATATTTAGATGTAAATGTCGTTAACGTGTCAAGTACAAGTAATTCTGAATAACATATCCAAAAAAAAGGCTGATGCAGTCAAAAAGGCTTTAGAGCCAGATAATGTAAATTTTCCAAAAGGATTGAGTCTTTATGTTGAAAATGTTGATAGTAAACTAATTTTTAATTTTGAGAGTAAAGAAAACATGAAACAACTAGTAGGCACAGTAGATGAAGTATTAGAACATATCCAAGTTGCATTAAAGGTGATTGAATAATGTTAGATCCCAAACTAATCAAAGAAAAATCTCAAGTTATCAAAGATATGCTAAAAGCAAGATCAGTAGATTTTGATCTGGAAGGATTAATTGATTCGGATCAAAAAAGACGAGAATTTATCATTAAAACGGATGAATTGAGAAAAAAGAAAAACCAAGTTGCATTAAATATTTCAGAAAAAAAGAAGAAGGGAGAAGATATTTCTTCAATTTTAGCAGAGATGAAAAATATTTCAGAAGAACTCAGTAAATTAGAAGTTGACCAAAATGATATTGAAAAAAAATATTTAAAATTAGCAGCATCAATTCCAAACCTCATCCATGAATCAGTTCCAATAGGAGAAGATGAAGAATCAAATAAAGAAATAAAGAAATGGGGCAATATTCCAAAATTTGATTTTAAAATAAAGGATCACATAGATATTTCTGAAGATTTAGACTTGGTGGATTTAGAAAGAGCTGCAAAAGTAGCGGGTGCAAGATTTTATTATTTAAAAAATGATTTAGTTAGATTAAATCAAGCATTAATTAATTTTGGATTAGATTTTCTTAGAGAAAAAGGATATTCTATTGTTCAGCCTCCATATATGATTAATCGAGAGTCAATGGAAGGAGCAGTAATTGCAGAAGATTTTGAAGAAGTAATTTACAAAATTGATAATCAAGATTTGTACATGATTGGAACTTCTGAACATGCAATGGCAGCAATGCATTCAAAAGAAATTATCGAAGGGAAAGACATACCAAAAAAATATGCAGGAATAAGCCCTTGTTTTAGAAAAGAAGCAGGAGCACATGGTAGAGATCAAAAAGGAATTTTCCGAGTACATCAATTTGATAAAATTGAACAATTTGTTTTTTCAAAACCAGAAGATTCTTGGAAGGAACATGAAAAATTATTATCAATTGCAGAGGAATTTTATCAAAAATTAGAAATTCCATATAGAGTCATGTTATTATCTACTGGGGATACAGGTAACATTTCAGCAAAAACTTATGATATTGAAGCATGGATGGCCGGACAAAATGCATACAGAGAAATTGTTTCATGTTCAAATTGTTTAGAATATCAAGCAAGGAGATTAAAAATTAGATTTAGAGATAAAACAAATGAAGATACACAATATGTCCATACTCTCAACAGTACATTAATTGCTACAACTAGAGTGCTCGTAGCTATAATGGAAAATTTTCAAACAAAAGATGGTCATATTCGGATCCCTGAAGTATTACAAGGATATATGGGCAATCAGAAAGAGATCTAGTGACATACCCTTATATTTTGGATTCAAGGCTCGTTAAGAATTGGCACGTAGAAAAGGTCGAATTAAGGACAAGTGGAGAGAAAAACGTTGGGTAAATGTTAATGCTCCAGATTCATTTAACAATGTCCCACTAGCATATGTTCCAATTACAGATGATGAAAATGCTTCAGGTAGAGTAATCGAGGTTACATTATTTGATATTCTTAAAGGGGATCCTTCTCAACATCAATACAAAATTTATTTCCAAATTGATAAAGTAGATGGGGAGAAAGCTTCAACAATTTTCAAGAGATTTGAATATTCAAAAGAGTTTTTGCGTAGTTTAGTTAGAAGAGGTTCATCAAAAATTAATTTCATTATTGACATTAAAACAAAAGATGGATATGTTTTCAGAATTAAGATAATTGCCTTAACTTACAGAGCATTAAATACTTCTAGAAAACATGCACTAAGAATTATTGCTAGAGATATTATTAACAATACAGTTCCAGAAATGACAATTGATCAATTTGTACAAGCCACAGTTTACAGTAAAATCAATTCAGATCTTATGGCTGCATTCAAACGAGTTATCAAAGTTAGACATGTAGGTCTTGAAAAAGTCAAATTAATCAGAACTGCAGATAAAGAAACTAAATTACTAGAAGCATAAGTAATTAGAATTATCTATTTACAATTATGAGTAACAAGTTAGAAATTACAATTGATGTCATTGTTCATGCAACAGAAGATATGACAAAAATATTACAACCTTTTAATGAAATATTTGATATCGAAGAAGAAATTTTCAACAAGACAGAAACTACTGGTTATTTTGAAAATCCCATCATAATGGTAAATACAAAACTTGTAAAAAAACAAGCCAAAGCATTTATGAAAAAATTTTTGGAGATACTATCAATTAGTCAAGTAAGTCAATTAATTGAAGAGATTGAAGAAAGAACTGAAGATTCAAAATTTCATTTGAGATTAGATAAGCAAGAATTGGTTCAAGGTAAACTAGTTTTAAGTCAAAAAGATACAATAAAAATTAAAATTCATACTCCAGTATATAACAAAAAAAATACTCATGATGTTTTTTCAGAATTATTTCAGAGTCATCTAAATTAAATAGGAATAGATCGATTATCCAATTTGGGAATGAGGAAATAACAGCCGCTCCAGTCTGAGCTAACGCCTTGAAGACGCCGCGACGAACCGACCCCAAATTAATCAAATAATGATAAAAGAAATTTCATTTGTGTAACATGGTTTATTATAAATACGGATGAACAAGTTATGATAGCATGGCAGATTACGACGTAATTATAGCAGGAGGAGGACTAGCAGGCACGATTACAGCACAGTCCATTTCACATTATTCTAATCAAAATCTAAAAATTCTTGTAGTTGATCGAAATCCAGAAACTCTACCTGGTAGAAAAGGACTAGCAGGATGGGTCTGTGGAGATGCATGTTCAAAAGAGGCAGTAGATTTCATGTCAGAAAGAATCAAAGTTCAATGGACAAATCCGGAGATTGAACATGATGTTAAAGGAGTAATGGCATTTTCACCAGATAGAGAAACAGCAATTCCATTTGACGGAGACGGATTTATGTTAAATCGTACAGAATTACCAAGAATTCAAAATGAAAGATGTAAAAAAATGGGGATTGAATTTGAACATGAAATTGGTTTAACAGGTTTAATTTATGATGGTCAACAAGTTATTGGAGTTGAAGGAACAAATAACAAAACAAAACAGCCTTACAAAAAAACATCAAAATTAGTTATTGATGCTACAGGTGTAACATCTATTCTAAGAAATGGACTAAAGAACTCAACTAAAGTTGAAAAGAGAATCAACATTGAAGATTTAGAAATTACTGGAAGATACATAATGGATTTCGAGCCAGGCCAAAAAGATCTTACAGAATTTGATCCAGATTATTGTATTATTCATTTAGATCAAGATATTGCACCAGGTGGATATGGATGGGTATTTCCAAAATCAGAAACTAAAGTTAACATTGGTTTAGGTGTTGAAAAAGCATTTTTAGAGAAAAGAAACAAAAGATTAGGCAAAAAAGATAATGTCGAATCATTAATGAAAGAATATCTTCAAAGAAATACAGCAATTACAAATGCTAAACTTTCAGAAGACCCTACAGACACTTTAGGAAATAATCATTCTGGAATTTTCCAAGTTTCAGTAAGAAGACAAAATGAATGTATGGTTTCCGGAGGATACATGATGGTTGGAGATGCTGCATGGATGCCAAAACCAATTGATGCAGGAGGAATTGGACCAGCATTAATTGCAGGAACAATTCTTGGGAAAAATGTAGCTGAAGCATTACAAGCAAATGATACATCTGAAGCATCACTATGGCAATACAATTTAGATTTCATTAAAGAGTACGGATACAAAACAGCAGGTCTGGAACTTTTTAGAAGATTAGTACAACAAATGAATAATGAACAAATCAGTTATGGTATGAAACACTTTTTGGGAAATTTGGATGTTGAAGCAATTAGTAAAGGAGAACACCCAGACTTTTCAGGATTAGGGAAAGTCGGAATGATAATCAGAGGAGCGCTAAATCAAACAGTTGCAAAGGGACTAAAGTACACATCTTCAGAAAATCAATGGTTAGTTGAACATTACAATAATTATCCAAAAGATCCATCAGGATTTGATGAATGGAACAAGTCATTACATCAAAGATTGGATGCATCATTTGCTAAAATTGAAGCATTTGGAAAATAGATCCAACATTAAATATTGTTAGAATTAAGGAAAAAAAGCCTTGGAAGAAATTCAATATCTAGATTGGAACAAATCTAGTGATATAATCAAAAAAGCGTATGAGGCTGGGCTGTTTGTTCTAGTTATTGGACCAAAAGGTACAGGAAAAACTTCACTAGTTAGAAATTTTACAAAAAATAATAATATTAATTCTGAATCAATTAATTTTAGTTTAAGAACTAGAGAAAGTCATTTGATTGGTACAAAAACACTAACAGATGGAACAGTCAGTTTTGATGAAGGCATATTGATTAAATCAATGAGAAATGGAGATGTATTATATTTGGATGAAATTAATGCTGCTGAAGCAGATGTTTTACTTAGATTAGATGAAGCATTAGATGATAGAAGACAAATTGTATTAAAAGAAGCATCGGGGGAAGTAATCAAAGCAAAAGAAAATTGGTTTGTGATTGCAACCATTAATCCATTAACACATAGTGGAACAAAAGAACTTCCACCACAAATTCTAAGTAGATTTCCAGTTCGAATAAGATTAGAATATCCACCTGAAGAAGTAGAATTAGAAATTGTTAAAAAACATGTTTCAGGAAATCATGATTCAGAAATTATCCAGGCCATTAAATTGGCAAATACATTAAGACAAGCCGCAGCAGTTGAAGAATTGTTTTACTCACCAAGTTTGAGAGAAACTATTGCATTTGCAAAATTATTAGATAAACAAATGTCACCTAAAGAAGCTGCAAACATTGTTTTTGGAAATGTGTATACACAATGGGGAAATATTGAATATCAAAAAGTAAGCGACATCATTACCTCAATGTTTGGAAATTAAATGCAATCAATTCAATTACAAAATGATTCTTTACTAGAAATAGCAACTTTTCTAATTCGACGATGGTCTGAAAAAGAAAATGTCATAATTGAAATTTCAGACAACATACAAACAAAAACAAGATTGAAAGAAAAAAAGGTCATTTTGACACCATTAGAAAAACGAATAGGAAATAATTTTCAAAAATACAGGCAATTTAGAACATCATCATGGTATGAAGCAATGAAGATAAAATATTCTGAAAAAATTTTGAGTGATGATCATGCTTTTGGATTTATACTAAATACAATGGAAACAAAAAGAGTAGAACAATTAGGAAGAAAAATTTGGAAGGGAATGGATGAAGAAATAATTTTCAATTATTCATATATGCTTGTTTCAAGACCACAACTGCACACAGTTTATGGTAAAGCCAGAATCGTAGAAGCATTTTATCAATATTTTATGTTTGGCGCAATTAAAGGAGAGTTACAAGAAAGTCATTTTGAAAAAATCAAAAAAGCAACAATATTTGCAAAAAAAATTGTAATTGAGTCAATTGAAAATAATCAAAAGACTAGTTGGATTGAAAAAAATGTAGCTGAAATAATCAAAATTTTAGATATTGATTCGTTGTTAACGATTCCAATATCAGTAGCATTTATGAAAGCAGGCATGGCATTATCAGAAGAAGAATTAAAAAAAGTTTTAAAAATTATTGCAAAAAACAAAGAAGGTGATTTTGGTGCAATAGATACCTCCTCAGTTGTAAAAGGAGATAATGTTTATGATGAATATAAAGTGTTAATTGAAGAAAATGAAAAAAATGAAAACAAAGGACTAACAACAGAATCAGTAGGAATACAAATTCCATCAACAAAAAATATTGATGAAACAATAATCTATGATATGAGTTTGATAAATGGATTAAAAATGAAATTCAAAGAATGGAAAACAGGTTGGAAAGAACAGCATTTAAGATCAGGGGATGAGTTTGATGATGAAAATTTTATTGAGGGAAATGAACCATTTTTTACAGATATTAAAAAATCAATTAAAACAAAAATCATAATTTTATTGGATCATTCATCAAGCATTTCATCTGATGCAATTGAATATAAAAAAGCAACAATTGCATTATGTGAAGTTTTAGCATTTCTTAGAGTAAAATTTGCAGTATATGCATTTAGTACTGAAAATAGATCAGTAGTTTGTTGGTCTGTTAAAGAAGATAACATGAAATGGAATAACATTACTGCTAAAAGATTGGCGCAAATTGTTGCAAATGGTTCTACACCATTAGCAGAAGTTTATGATAAGATGTTTTCAACACTTCAAGCAAAACAACCAAATATTTTTTTGACATTAACAGACGGAGAACCATCAGATTCCAATGCAGTTAGAAAAATGACAAAATCACTTAAAGGAATAGGAATTACCATGGTAGCTTTAGGATTAGGGCCAAATACTGTAAGAGCCACAACTATTGCAAATAATCTCAAACATTTAGGATATGATAAAACCATGGCAGTAAGTAGACTAAAAGACATTCCAAATAAAGTAATCAACCTACTAGATGTGTAATTCAAGAAGTAAAAATATCAAATAAATCCATAAAATCTATCAGATATTTTATATGACCTTCTAAAATTTAAAAAACTGAGAGAAATTGGAACAAAATCAGGATAATACTGTTGACAAAGTTCTTCTTGAGCGATTTGAATCAGAAATTTGGAATAAAGTACCTCACTTAGAAAATAATCAAGAAGGTGGAAAAATTGTTAATGCAACTCCTTTGGTAGATATTACAGAAGATTTTAAAGAATGTGCCAAAAAAATTTACAATTTGGATATTTCCGATACTGAATTACAAGTTTATGGAAAATTAGATTCTACATTACTTACAGGTTCAATCAAAGTGAGACCTGCTGCAAATATTATTCATGAAGCAATTAGTACTGGAAAAATAAAGAGTGGTCAAACAGTAATTGAAGCAACATCAGGTAATTTTGGAATTGCATTAGGAATGCTATCAAAACTTGGGTTACAAGTTGTCACAATTGTTTCAAGAAAATTACAAGAAGGTGTTTTTCATGAATTAAGAAATATGGGTATCAAAATTATGGATTTAGAAATGGATATTTGTCCAGCTCCAGGAATGGAAGGCAAAAAGGATGAATTGGTTGCAAAAGCAACAGCTGCAAATGTTCGTTCACAATTAACACAGTTAGGATTTGATCCTAGTATATTTGATAATTCAATTACAGAGATAGAAGCACTGTTGGGGAAACAAGATATAATTAATTTAGCAAAATTGCTTTCAAAAAAATACAATTGTTTTTGTCCAGAACAATATGATAATGATTTGAATGTAAATGCACATAGAACAATTACCGGAGCTGAAATAGATCAGCAATTACAAGAAGATGGAAATTCTTTAGATGAATTTAATATTCTATGTACGTTTGGAACAGGTGGAACATCAGGTGGATTAAGTAGATACATTTCAGAAAAATATAACAAAAAAGGAGTTCATGTAATATTCCCTCCAGGCGGTCAAGACGTTGCTGGAATTAGAACACATAACAACGCAGATGGTTTGAAATATTATCAACCAGAAAAATATGCAGGAGAATATGAAGTAGATTTTGAAAAAGCAAAGCCACTTTTGAAATTTTTTGTTGAAAAAGGACACGATATTGGAGAAAGCAGTGCATTGGAATTATACGCAACTTTACAACTAGTTAGTGCAAAGAAAGGAAATAAGTTTGTAGTAATGATTTGTGATGGAATAGAAAAATATAGAAAGAATTTAGAAAAAATCGGAAAAATTCAACCACCAGGACAAGTATCACAAGAGGAAGTAGCCTCAAATTCATCAGAGTATGATAAAGTAATTTGGATACACACTCAATATACCCCTCAAGAAGGAGGAATAGAATTACTTGCAAAATCTTTAGGTATAGATAAAAGTAAAATTGTAATTCCAAATGCTCGAACCGCACAACAACTATTATCGGGGCAAGGAATTCCTGATGAGATAAATAATTCAATTCAAGAATCTAAAGGTAAATCCCTTATGGTTTGTATGGCAGGAAGAACGTCTTTAATGGCGGCAAATGTATTAGCTGAAAAAGGAATTGTTACAGATAGTTTAATTGGAGGAATTACAGAACTTCCTGAAGCTAGAAATAGCCAACTTTCAGAATTAGTTAAACAAGCATCACAATTTTAACTATTAAAAATTTAATTAAAATTAATTATGAAATGTCTTTCAATTTGTCAACCATTTGCAAATTTAATTATCCAAAATAAGAAAACAATAGAATTAAGAAAATGGAATACTAATTTTCGCGGGATTTTTTTAATACATGCTCCAATTAAAATTAGAAAAGAAGATTGTAAAAGATTAAAAATTAATGAAGAGTTTACAACTGGTGCAATCATAGGTAAAGCAGAACTATTTGATGTAAAAAAATATGAATCATTAAAAGAAATTAGAATTGATAAAAATAAACACTTTTCTTCACAAAGTTTTCAAAAAACAACATATGGTTTTATTTTAAAAAATGTCAAACCATTAAGAATTCCAATTCCATGTAAAGGCAAGTTGAAATTTTTTGATACAGAATTACCTAAAATAAAAATTAAAGAAAATAAAATTGTAAACGATATGATTGAAGAGGAGTTCACATATCAATGGGTTGGTCATCACTAAAGAAAAAAACTTCAAAAAACATCACTAGTATATATAAGGAAGTATATAAACAACCACGCATGCCACAAACAAAACCAATTGTTAGTGTAGTGAATGTAGTTGCATCAGCATCAGTTGATCAAAAAATGGACTTGAACGAGATTACAAAAAAATTTCCAGAGACAGAATACAATCCAGAACAATTTCCAGGATTAGTTTTTAGATTAACAAAACCAAAAACTGCAACTCTGATTTTTAGAACAGGTAAAATGGTATGTACTGGAGCTAAATCAGAAGAATTAGCAATTACAGCTGTAAACACAGTTGTTCAAAAATTAAGAAAATCAAAGATCAAAATTAAAAAGGATGCCATAATTTCTATACAAAATATCGTTTCATCAATTAGTCTTGGTGGTAAAATTCATTTAGAAAAATCTGCAAGAACACTTCCAAGAAGCATGTATGAACCTGAACAATTCCCAGGTCTGATTCACAGAATGCTTGACCCAAAAACAGTCATGTTAGTTTTTGCATCAGGAAAACTTGTTTGTACAGGGGCTAAAAAAGAAACAGAAGTGTATAGATCGGTGCATAATTTACATTCATTATTAGAAGAAAAAAATTTAATGATTTACGATTAATTAAAAAAATATGTCTAATAATAAATTTGAAAAAGAAAAAATTAACTTGACTCCAGAAACAGGATTTAATTTAGTTGGAATTGATTATTTTGAAAATCCAGGAAATCAATTATACATAGTTGAGCATTTTGATATGTATCAAGATGCACTAACTGCAAAAAAAGATAGGAAGGTTCAAGATGAATATTTCATACTGTATAAAGATCAAAATAACGAATTTTGTTCAAGATGAAATACTGGAATAGTTAACTGTACAAAATTTTACAAGATATTTTATCATAGATTAAAAAAAAATAAAATAATGACTGATGAAACAAATGACATTATAGATACAATATATGAAAAAAAAGTAATAAATCAGGCACAAAATTCATATGAAAAAGGTTTTCGTAAAAGTTCTAAAGCAAAATATCAAATTTTTGATGAATCAGAGTTTACTCGTGGTAGAGAGGTATTAGGAGAGATAATCGTACATGGAATGTTAGCATCTGGAGGGACAGATATTGATTGGTTAATTGAACATAAAGGCAGTTTTATAATTTTAGAATTCAAAGGATTTCATAATGATAAAATCAACATCCCACAAGGGCAAATAATAGCTTATGAAAAACTCTATGAAAAATTAAATCAAACTACAAAATGTTATTTGTATATTATAGGATGCGATGATATTGATTTTTCTAATCCAGATTCATCAATATGGATTTTTGAAATGAGTCAATGGTCAAACAACATTATTCCAAAAAATACTAGAGATGTTTATGGTGAGAATCTCAATAAACAAAATAAATTCATAGTTTATCGTGAATATATGGAAGAAATTAGTGTAGAGGAATTACGAGAACTCATAGATACACATTGGAAAGAATTTGAAAATTTATGAGTTAAATGTAAATTTTATTAATTTTGTTTCTGCCGCATCTTCAACTTTAATATTATATATACCAGAATTTTCCCATCCTTCACCATCAGCTATAGCTAATGTTGAATATCGCCCATCTGATTTTACAGAAATCTGTTCAGCCCATACGAGATCATTGTTTGGATTTAAAATCGATAAATTTACAATATTAGAATTTAGTGATACACCACTAATAGAAATCAAATCAGATTTAGAATAAGAAGATAAATCAGTTTGAACAGATAACTCTATTTTAATTTCAGTTACCGTATTAGATTGAGATGGATCAATATTATTAGAAAGTAAAAATGCTGCTGCAATAATTATCACTACTGCAATACCTCCAAATCCTAAAAATAATTTGGAGTTTTTTGATTTTGAATGATTGTTAGGTTGTGATAGTTGTGTTGTGACAAGAGGTTCAGGTTTTGGGAT
The DNA here is from genome assembly GCA_013867245.1 of Nitrosopumilaceae archaeon. The sequence goes on along the minus strand of JACENB010000172.1, from coordinate 160 downwards.
TTCAATTCTAGGTATTTCAGGCGTAATTGTTTCAGGTTTTTTATTGGTTAATGGTTTTTTACCCAAATGTTGTTCAGCTAATTTTTGAACATAATTTCGTTCATAATTACTAATTACTTCATTATTTTTGCAGGCTCGAGCAATTTGCTTGAGTATTCGA
>JACENB010000008.1 GCA_013867245.1 Nitrosopumilaceae archaeon | reverse complement strand
GATACTTTCACGAGACAGGAAGAACATTAAAATCAGATCTAAAAGAGTCAAAAGAAAATTGAAAGCCAAGCCATTTGATTATAAAAAAAGAAACATGTTAGTTTGGAATGAAGTTGCTCCAAGATATCACAAAAGATGGGCAACTGCAAAAAAAGGACCATTTCAAAGCACAAAAAAATTAGTTGAGTTAATTGATGTCAAAAAAGGGGATCACATACTTGATGTTGCAAGCGGAACAGGTGTTGTTACAAAATTATTAAATCAAAAGGTTGGAAGATCAGGATTTGTAATTGGCGCAGATACAGCAACTACTGCAATCAAAGTTGCTAAAAAATGGAACAAAAAATCTCCAAATCTATTATTTGTTAATGCTGATGCTGAAAATTTTTCATTCAAAGAAAAATTTGATATCATAACATGTCAGTATGCATTATTTTTTTTTCCAAATGCCCAAAAGGCTCTAAAAAACATGAAAAATAGCCTCAAAGAATCAGGCAAATTAGGAATATCTGTGCATGGACATCCAGATAGAGTCCCATATTTTGATAGTATTTTTGAGGCTGTAACTCAGTTTATTCCAAATTATGTTCCACCTGGAACTCCTGATTTTGATAGATTTGGAACCAAAAAAGCACTGAGAGACGAGATAAAAAAAGCAGGTTTTAGAAAGATCACAGTAAAGGATTACAATTTTCCATACAGTCCAGGTACTTTTGAGCAATACTGGAGTAACTATCTCAGATATGTAGCAAAACCAATTAAAGAAAAACTAGATTCACTAGAAAAGTCTCAAAGAAAAGAGCTCAAAGAGATGGTTAAAGAAAACACAAAACCCTACACAAAAAAGAATGGAATTATTCAATTTCCTTGGGAAGTTTTAATTTTAACAGCAAAACACTAGAAAATTAGGAGAAAAATGGCCAAAGACAAGAAAAAGAAAGAAGAAGAGAAACCAAAAAAATCAGGTTTACAGGCATTTCTTAAAAAAAGAGCGCCATTCTATCTTGCCGCCGTTGCATTAATTGTAATTTCAGCTCAAAGTGTATTATCAGAGAAAAATTTTGAGAACAGTCTCCCAGAATTATCAGGAGAAGAACAAATGGCAGTAGACACTTTGTTGAACTATAATGCAGGAGTAGAATCCAAATTAACTGTAAAAGAAGTCATAAAAAATCAGATAGATGAAGAATATCCAGATGAAAAGATCTACGGGCACAAGAAAACTGTTCTTGACTTGTCAGTAAGAAATGTAAATTCAGATGAATACAATGTTATTTTGAATTTCAAATCATACAAGGGAGAAATGAATTTTGATTGGAATGTTAATCTAGAATCTCAAGAAATCACATCAAACAATCCAGATTCAAAACATGTCATTGATGTGGTTACGTTTTCCTAGGCTCAAATTGTTACTAGATCTTTAGTAAATTTGTGCATAACAACAGGATTTTTCTTTACAATCAAAGAATCTTCTATTCTTATTCCAAATTTATTTTCGATATAGATTCCAGGTTCAACGGTAATTGCCATATTTTCTTTAAGTTTTGTATCACTTCTGTAGGAAACAGTAGGAAGTTCATGAACTTCTAATCCAATTCCATGGCCAGTTGAATGAATAAAGTATTGACCATAATTTTTTTCATCAATGTATTTTCTGCATGCAAAATCAACATCTTTACAGTTTGCATTTGGTTTAACAGCTTTTAGTCCAAGTTTTTGAGATTCTTTAACAATTTCATATGCTTCTTTAGCTTGAGGTGAAATGTTTCCTATTGCAAATGTTCTTGTTGCGTCAGAAACATATCCCTTGTATCTAAGTGTAAGATCAGTTACAACAAGATCACCTTTTTTGAATTTCCTTTGGGTTACTTGGGCATGAGGTAATGCACCATTTGGACCACCAGCAATAATTAATGGATTTAGAGTAGATTTGTATCCAGTATCAAACATTTGTTGTTCCATAGCATAAGTCATCAAAATAGTTTGTAATTCAGACTCTTTTTGACCCACTTTGATCTTTTTTGAGCAGATTTCAAACATTTCATCAATGATTTTAGATGCTTTTTTTAGAATTTTGATCTCATTTTCATCCTTGATTATACGAGAGTTGTAAAATGGTTCTGTTGAAGACTTAATTTTTGGAACAGATTTTTTCAAAGATGTCATTACAGAATAGTTTTGGCAATCTGTGCAAACACGATTTTTCTTTATTTTCTTTACAAGTGAGGAAACAAGTCCAGTTCCACGTTCTGCTGTAATTACATCACAGTCTTCAGATTCATCTTTGGCTCTTCCAACCTCAAGTTCTGGAGCAATAATGGTGGTTTTTCCATTTTTTTCTAACAAACCAATTGCTTCACCCCAAAATCCAGTCATGTAAAAGAGATTTTCAGGCTCAAATGTAACTAAGGTGTCACATCCGATCTTTTGGGCATGTTTTAGTAGATTTTTTCTACGATATTTCACAAACAAAAAACACCTCTTTCTCAATTTATGTATGATGCAAAGTTTGTATATGGAAATTCACCCTAGATCGCTGTGAGTGAACAGAAAGAGAAGAAGAAAGTTGTAGCTTTATTGTCTGGAGGTCTAGATAGTCAACTTGCCGTCAGAATGATGCAGGAGCAAGGATTTGATGTCTCTGCAGTTGCAATAAAGACCCCATTTTGCGATTTTGATTGTGGGAGAGGTTGTGGATTTGAAATTAGAGAAAGAGCAGATGATCTTAATGTAAATTTGAAGACAGTATATCTTGGTGACGAGTATATTGAGATGTTAAAGAATCCAAAACACGGAATTGGTGCAGGATTCAATCCGTGTGTTGATTGTAGAACTATGATGTTTGAAGCTGCAAAAAAACACATGGACGAAATTGGAGCAGAATTTATTGTATCAGGAGAAGTTTTGGGTCAACGACCAATGAGTCAGCATGCACCATCATTAAAACTAATTGAAAAAGAATCTGGACTAGAAGGAAAAATTGTAAGACCATTATCTGCAAGATTACTACCAGAAACAATTCCTGAGAAAGAGGGATTGATCAAAAGAGAGAATCTTGGAATGATTAGAGGTAGAACAAGAAGAAATCAATTAGACATGGCAGAAAAATATGGAATTGAAAATCCTCCTAATGCAGGTGGCGGATGTTTGTTAACAGAACCGCAATTTGGAATTAAAGCTAAAGATCTTTTCAATCACGTTGAAAATCCAACAATTAATGATATTGATTTGCTAAAAATTGGTAGACACTTTAGATTAGATGAAGAAACAAAATTAGTTGTTGGAAGAAACAAAGATGAAAATGAAATGATCAAAGCAATTGCATTACCAGATGATGTGTTACTTGAAGCAAAAGATCATGTTGGACCAACATCAATTCTAAGAGGTAAAACTGCAAAAGATCATACAAACTTTGCATCATCTGTAACTCTAAGATATTCAGATGCTCCAAAAAACCAATCAGAAATTGTTTTGGTGAAAAATGGGGACGTTAGCAAAGAAATTAGTGCAAAAAGCATAGAAGAAGAAGATTACTTAAAATTTAGAATTTAGGCGTAAATTTTTTAAAAAATTAGTCAAAACTAAGGAAGAGTTTTTGAGGGAGTAGATCGCATTTTCAATTAGAATGCAAAAACAAGAAAATACGACATTTCTAAAGGCTATCACCATTAGAGATATCAGCGATGTACATTCAATTCAAGAAGATATCAAAAAAGATATGATTTTGATTCTTAGAGTTACACCACTAGCTCAAAAAGATGTAGATCAGCTTAGAAAAGTCGTTGAAGAATTGTATTCTATTGCAAAAAGTGCTGGTGCAGACATTGCAAGATTGGGTGAAGAAAGAATTATTGTTGCTCCATCTAACATAAAGATCTGGAAACCAGAGTACGATCTAAAATAATTTTATTGCTTCTTGAATTTGTGGATAATGAGCAGGAACTCTATGCATTCTTCTAATATTCATAGCAAGATTTTCTGATTTCTTTCTTTCACCATGGTTAACTAGTACTCTTCGAAGTTTTGGTCTTAGTCTTTGTACAAAGGACATTAGTTGGTTGTAATCACTATGTCCACTAAATCCATCTAGTTTCTCTACTCCACAGTTGATTGTTACAACTTCAACTTTACCCTCTTTTCCTAACATTGTTGCTTGTTTAGATCCATCAAGAACCCTTCTTCCAAGAGTTCCATTAACTTGATAAGACACAAAGAGAACTTTACTCTTTTTATCCGGTGCAATATTTTTGAAGTATTCTAAAACAGGTCCACCTTCGAGCATACCGGATGTTGCTAAAATTATGCAAGGAGAATCTTCTCTCATAGGTTCTTCTCTAGCATCTGCATGCTCAATATTAGTGAAATATTCAGAATCAAATGGATTATCATCAGTTTCAAGAATTTTCTGTTTTAATTCACGTGCAAGATATTCAGGATATGACTCGTGAATTGCTGATGCCTCTGAAATCATTCCCTCAGTAAATACTGGAGCCTCTATCATTTCACCAGATTTCATATAATGATCAATTACCATCATGATTTCTTGTGCACGACCAACTGCAGGAATAGGAATCAAAACTTTACCACCGTCTGCAAGAGTGTTGTTTACAGCATTAATGAAAGCAGATTCAACTTCTTGTCTACTGGGTTGAATGTCTTCTTTAAGACCATAGGTACTCTCTATAAGTAATGTCTCTACTCTTGGGAAATTCCAACTAGCAGCTTCAAACAAAATACTTTTTCCAAATTTAATATCACCAGAATAAACAAAGTTGTGATCACCATTTCCAATATGAAAGTGACATAGTGCAGAACCAAGGATATGACCTGCATTTGCAAGAACTAGTTTAATGTCAGGAGAAATATCAGTTACAGTTCCATATGGTAAAGTAATTGTTTGTCTCATGATTTGTTTTACATCACGTTCAGAATAGATTGGAGTTCTTCCCTGAGCTGCTGCAACTTTGATTGCATCTAATTGAATCAGATTCATCATTGGTAGTGTTGGTTCTGTACAATAGATTGGTCCTTTGTATCCATATTTACATAAAGTAGGTAGAAATCCAGTATGATCCAGGTGTGCATGACCAATTACTATAGCATCAAGATCATCTAGTGTAAGATTCAAAGAGTCTAGTCTAGGAAATGCATCCATTGGAGAACGTGCTCCAGGATTTATTCCACAATCAATGAGAACCTTACTTTCAGGTGTAGATAATAATAATGAAGAACGTCCTACTTGTCCAAATCCTCCAAGAGTATAAAGGGAAACTTCAGTTCTTTGAGTTAGTCGAGGTCTAAAGATTTCATCTCCGACTTGTTTGAGTTGTTTGCTTCTTTCAGCAGAAGCTTGTTTGAGAGTTGCATTAATTGTTTGAATGGTTCGAGATGGAACAGTTGTAGCCTTTCTTACACGTATTTTCCAGCCTGTTTGCTCAGTTACTTCTGCATGATTGAATTCTTTTGCATTTCTTTGTAACAACCAAGGTCGTTTTGCTTCAATTGAGACTTCACCTGTTGCAGTATCAAAGAGTGTGTTTTGTAATTTGGCATCTTCTGGAACCAAACTTGCAATAATTTTTCTAGCATCATCCTCAGGCTTTCTAATTGATTCATCAGTTCTTACAACAATTCGCTTTTTGATGACACTTACAAGATTTGAAATTGTTTGGTTATTTTCCAAAAGATAACGAGGAGAATTTGTGTAAAGTGCAATTCGCGGTCCTTCATATTCAATTTTTGTTACATTTGCTTCTTTAGGAATACTTTGCAGTATGGTGGCCATTATATTCTGGCTGCTAGGAGGTAATTCTTTTTGTTGTTGTTTTCTTTGCATTAAATCACTAAAGTTCAATGACTGCTTTCTTTTGTTCTTCAGTCAAAAGACGGAATCCGTCTTTATCCATAATTGCGATGTTAATTCCATCGCCGGTACCAATGTTTCTAACTATTGCTGCTTTTACAGCTCTTAAAGCAATTTTTTTTGCTTCTTCAACTGTAAGATCTTCTCTATATTCTTCTTCAAGTAAACCATAAGCTACTGGTGAACCACTACCAGTTGTCACATATGCTTTCTTTTCAACAGAACCAAACATGTCAATGTTAAACAATGCAGGGCCTTCTGCATCATAACCACCAACTAAGATATCAGCCATAAATGGATAGCCTCTATTTTGATGGAAGATTAATGAGCAAAGTCTTGCAAGAGAATGAATTGAGATTGGTCCATGTTTTTCAACTCTATGAAGATTAGAATGATAACGTAAAATATCTACAATGTTTTGTGCGTCTGCAACACCACCTGCGAGGGTTAATCCCGCATGTTGATCAATTTTTTGAATTTTCATGGTGTTATTATTTGCGATAAAGTATCCAGCACTTGCTCTCATATCTGCACACAAAACTACACCATCCTTTGCCTTGATACCTACAGTGGTCGTCCCGTGCAGAATTTTTTCTTCGACATTATTTGACAAAAAATACACCTATTAAGATAAAGTAAATGGCATTTCACCCTTTTAAATAACTTTTTGATCTCTGGAAATCATAAATAATGACAAAAAATCAAGATCGCATGAAATCACATACAATGGAATTACCTAGACAGATTGTTGTGGGTGAGAAGAACATAAATGAATTTGGAGAGTTTTTGCATAATTTAACAAAACCAAAAAAAATTTCGCTTATTTCAGGAATTCATGTAAAAAAAGTTCTTAAAAATAGAATAGAAAAATCATTGAAATCAAAAAGAATCAAGTTTGTATGGCATACATCAAAGGATAATCAGATTGGCACTCTAAATAGAATTCAAAAAGAAGTAAAGAAAGATCATAGTGATGTGATTGCAGGTATCGGAGGAGGACGTTCGGTTGATACTGCAAAATTAATTTCTTTTAATTTAGACATTCCATTTGTTAGTGTTCCAACTGCTGCATCACATGATGGAGTATCGAGTCCATTTGTTTCAGTAAAAAGTGACAAACCACATTCAATTGTTGCATCTGCACCATTGGGGGTTTTTGTAGACATAGATATTATCAAAAAAGCACCATCAAGATTACTTGCTAGTGGTTGTGGAGACCTGATAGCAAATATTATTGCAGTAAAGGATTGGCAATTAGGTCATCAAAAAACTGGAGAATATTATGGAACTTACTCAGCAGAATTAGCTTTGATGAGTGCTATGATGGTGCTTGATAATTCAAGAAAATATGCAAAGAATGGATTAGATGCAAGAGTGATTATTGAAGCGTTGATTAGTGCAGGGGTTGCTTCATGTATTGCTGGAAGTAGTAGACCATGTTCTGGTGCAGAACATCTCTTTTCACATGCCCTTGATAAAATTGCTCCTGGAAAGGGATTACATGGAGAAAAATGTGGAATAGGTTCTATTATGATTGCAAAACTTCAAGGACAAGATTGGAAAAAAATTATTAAAACTCTAAAAGATGTCGGAGCACCAACTACTGCAAAACAAATTGGTTTAACTGAAGATCAAATTGTTGATGCCTTAGTGATTGCACAAGACTTGAGACCCGAAAGATATACTATTCTAAAAGAGATAGAAATGACAGAAAGAAAGGCAAAAAGTCTTGCAAAGAGTACTAAAGTGATTTAATTTAAGCGGCCTTTTGTTCAGGCGTTTTTTCTTTTGTTTCAGGTTTCTTTTCTTGAGTTTGTTTGTTGACATGAGTTTCAACAAAGTTTACTTTTTCTAAAGTAGGAACAAATTTGAAAATATCTAATTGAATAAAGTGTTTCATGATTTGTAAACCATCTGCACGAAGAATTTCTTCAGGAACAGTAATGCTTACTTCTTTATCTTTCAAGTCAAATGAAATTTTTGTATCCTCTACAGGAAGTCTATTTTTTAGAATTCCATCAACTTTGTCATTTGGAGAATCAAGTGATTTGAGAACGTTTACATCAAAAAGAATTGTTTTTCCTGCATATCGGTGATTGTAATCAATCTGAACCCTTCCTGAACCAATAAAACGAATTATTCCACGTTTGTTATCAACTTCAATTGTATCACCAACAGAAACTTTCTCTGCATCTTCACCTAATTTTCTAATTGGGATCATTCTGACTTTGCCAGAATCTCTTTCACCAAAACCTTTGTCAGGTGTAACTTCAACTGTAAGTTTGTCACCAGCAGTTGTTTTTGCAAGAGCCTCATCAAGTCCTTTTAGAACTGGATATGAAACTTCACCAATAGAAACTAGTTTTGGTTGATACTTGACATTTGGCTCATGAATAGAATATTTTTTTGCATCCTCTTCAAGAGTTGTGTCAAATACTTCTTCACTATCTTTGACCTTTGCTGTATAATCAACTAGGATTAGTGAACCTTTATCGAAAGTCAATGTGATCGGTCTCGAATTTCCTTATATTAAGTTAACAGGGTTTTAGAGAGCTTTTAGTTTTTCTTCAGCGACTTTGAGTCCTGCTTGTGGATCTGTATCATATCCCATCATTGCCAATGTTGAAGCAATTCCAGAAATTGCTCTCATAACATGATATTGATTTACTTCACCCATGCATCCAACTCGGAAAACTTTACCTTTGAGATTTCCAAATCCACCTGCAACAAGAATTCTAAATTTCTTAGCAAGTGTATCGCGGAAAATTTTGTCTTCTAATCCATCTAAGTAGTTTAATGCAATTACAACTGTTGAACGAGAATTTTCATCAGCAAATGGTGTTAATCCAATTGCAGACAATCCAGAGTATAAGGCATCAGAACAAACTCTATGACGATGGATTCTCTGCTCCATGCCCTCTTCTAAAATAATTCTCATTGCTTCTCTGTAAGCATAAAGAACTGGTAATGCAGGAGTAAATGGAGTATGTTTTGCTTCATCATAATACTTGAAGTATCTTGGTAAATTGAAATACATTGTATTTGGAGGATTATCTTCCATGTATTTTCTAGTTCTTTGATTGATACAGATTGGTGAGATACCTGGAGGACATGCAAATGCTTTTTGTGCACCAGTCATTGCAATATCAATTCCCCATTTGTCCATGTGAAGTTCTTCACCACCAACAATTGAAACGCCATCTAAAACATAGTAGGAATCATTTCTAGAAGTGAGATCCTTAATTTTATCAAGATAATTTAACATGGTTCCAGTAGAAGTCTCATTCCATACACAATAGAATGCCTTTACATCTTTATTATTATCAAATGCTTCTTTGATTTGATCATAAGTAGCATTAACACCTGGTTCAGTTTCAACTCTAATTGCTTCTCCACCTGCCCATTCAATTTGTTGAGCTAGACGACCACTAAATTCTCCATTTACTGGAATGATTACTTTGTCACCTTTTTTTACTAAATTGACAACAGAGCATTCTGTGGCTCCAGTACCAGAAGCAGATAAACATACTGCATCTCCTTCTGTTTCAAAAATTTTCTTTGTATTATTGACACATTCCTCATAAAGTTCTACAAAATCATCACTACGGTGATTAATTGAAGGGGTAATCATAGCACGAGTAACTCGTTCAGGGACATTTGTTGGTCCTGGTAGCATTACTAAATATTCCAAATATTATCTCCAGAGAGAGTTTTTGATGAGGCTTATTTATAATTAAAGAATTTTCAGTCGATCTTTTGTATTTGATTTTTCTAAAAAATTTCTAGTTCCTAAAGGTACAAGATGTTCCCATTTCTGATCGCTAATAATCAAATCCCTAACATTTGTTCCGGATAATTCGTTTCTTTTCAAAAAAGGGATTGGGATTACTTGTACATCTCGTTTTGAATACAAATGATTTGTCAGTTCATCATTTGAAAAGATAATATCGAATTGTGGAACTATAGTATCTATTTTTTCAATCCATTTTACATGATTATCCAAGTCAGGAATAAAGTAGATTGTAATTTTTTCTTTCATAGATTCATCTATTGAAGATAGAATCATTTCTTTACGCTCTTCAGCTGAAAAAGGATTGTTCTTTTCGGTAGGCTTGTTAGAACTGCCCAAACCCAGCCACAAATTATCAACTTTTGATAAAGCAAATCTCAGTGCTTCAAGATGACCTAAATGGAAAGGTTGGAATCGTCCTATTAGCAATCCATTCATACAAAATAATAGAAAATTTCTTTTTTAAAAAACTATCATAAGGAGTCCAAAGAAGAAGAAATCATGGATTTTTTAAAAATTAATGGAGCGTATGGTGAAGGAGGAGGACAAATTATTCGTTCTGCAATTACTATTTCATGTATTACAAAAAAACCAATTCATATTGAAAATATTAGAAAGAATAGAAAAGTTCCTGGATTAAAACCACAACATATCACAGCTATCAAAATCCTCAAAAAAATTTCAGATTCTAAAGTTATTGGTGATCAAATAGGTTCTACAGAACTAAAATTTATTCCAGGGGAAATTCAAAATTCAAAATTAGTTGAAGATGTAGGAACAGCAGGAAGTATTTCATTAATTTTACAGGTTTTAATTCCAATAGTTGCAATCTCACAAAAGAAGCTTGAACTTACTATCAAAGGCGGTACAGATGTACAGTGGAGCCCAACAATGTTCTATACACAACATGTTTTGAGAGAAGTATATTCGAGAATGGGAATTAATTTTTCATTTGAGTTAAGAAAGAGAGGATATTATCCAAAAGGAAATGGTGAAATCAGTTTAGAAATTTATCCATCAGAAGTTAAACCCATTTCATTAACAAAAAGAAAAACAAATCAGGGAAAAATTTTATGTACATTTTCAAAAATATCAAATGAAAAAATTGAAAATCAAGTAAAAAGAATTAAAGAAAAACTAGAAAATGAAAATTTTGTTGTTGATGTAGAGATCAAGGAAGAAGATGCATTAGACTCTGGTGCGTCTTTGCTACTTTACAGTATTGATGAGAGTTCAATAATAGGAATTGACGCGTTATTTGATAAAAAAATACAAAGTTTTGATATAGATCTTGATAGATTTTTAGAAAATCTATCAGTAGATGAGAATTTGGCGGACATGATTGTAGTTCCAGCAAGTTTGGCTAAAGGTAAAACAACATTTCAGGTAAAAAAAATCACAAAACATTTAGAAACTAACTTGTTTGTAACATCGAAAATATCAGGTTGTAAATATGGTGTTGGAAAATTATCTGATGGTTTTGAAGTAATTATTGAAGGAATATCATACTCCGGCATCAAGTAATGCTGCAAAGAACAATATTGCTATAGATAAGACTACAGTAATTTCTCCAAGGATTATGATTTTCTTTC
>JACENB010000157.1 GCA_013867245.1 Nitrosopumilaceae archaeon | reverse complement strand
CAGGATATGGAAAAAATCTTGGAATTGCATATCAAATAAGAGATGATTTACTAGATTGGAAAAATGAAGAAAAATTATTTAATTTACTAATTAAGAAAAGTGTTGATCCAAGAGATGGGTTTAACAAAATGGAAGAATTGTTGAAAGAATATTCTGAGAAGGCTAGATCATTTTTGAGAAAAATTCCAGATAACGAAGCAAAAATGAATTTAGAAGAATTAATTAAATTTACTTCATTTAAGGCATAGAACCTATACTAAGTACTGGTGTTGCAAGTTCTACAAATTTGATTAATGGTTCTGGATAAACACCAAATCCTACCAAGAAGACTGTTGAGATGATCATAATTGCCATAACAGATCTTGGTTCAATAACTCTCTTTTCAGTTTCACCTTCAAAGTACATTTTTCTTGTTAACCATCCATAGTAAGCTAATGACAATGCACTGTTTAATACACCTGCAATTGCAAGCCATGGAGCCCACCATAGTGCAGTACCTGCATCTAATGCACTTCCAAATAGCATCAATTTACTCCAGAATCCAGAAAGTGGAGGAACGCCAGCAAGAGCAAATAATGCAATTACCAGACCTAATGCAGTTACAGGCATTCGTCTTCCAAGTCCTTTTAATTTATCAATATGAGTAACTGCAAGAGTTGTTACAATTCCTGCAATTGCAATAAATGCAGCACCTTTCATTACTGCATGATTCATTATCTGATACAGTGAACCTTGTAAACCTAGAGAACTATGTGGAGCAACTGCAAGTCCAATCAAAATGTAACCTGCATGTGCAATACTAGAATATGCTAACATTCTTGAAATATTCTTTTGCATAATTGCTGCAATATTACCAATAGTCATCGTCATAACTGCAATTATACCAAGTGCTAAAGTCCAATCAAGATGCAGTACCACCATTCCCAAAATTACAATTCTAATTGTTGCAGCAAATCCAGCTTTTTTGGTTGCTGCTGCAAGAAGTGCAGTAATTGGTGCAGGTGCACCTTCATAGGTATCTGGAAGCCATTGATGGAACGGAACTAATCCCATCTTGAATCCAAATCCTGCTATAAACAATCCTACAGATAATAACGCTAATGGAAGCATTGATGGATCAAGTGTCGAATAACCTTGAATGACTTCTCCAATATTTGTAGAACCAGTTAATCCGTATGCAAGTGAAATACCATAAACAATAATTGCTGAAGATAATGCACCAAACAAGAAATATTTCAAAGCAGCTTCATTTGAGCTTGGGTTCTTTTTCCTAAATCCAACCAAAATGTATGTTGGAATACTCATTAATTCCCATGCAACAAATAACATTACAAGATCAGTTGAGTAAGCGACTAGAACCATACCAATAGTTGCAAGTAAAATTAGAGAATAGTAAACAGCCGGAGAGTTATGTTTTCTCATGTAATTAAAGGAGCCAACAGTGGTGAACAAAGCAACTATCAACATAGCAATTGCAAAGAAACCACCAAATGCATCATCAACAACTACATCTTCAGCAAACAGAGCAGACGGAGACACATTTTCTTCTAGGAATTGATATCCAACATATCCCATAGATACGATTAATGCTGCAAATGCAATAATGGCATAAAATGAATTAGAACCTTGTTCTTTTCGTGCAATACTAATTATTGGAAGTAAAATACCAACGGTACCCAATATACCGATTATTACAAGAGGAGTTGAAGTAATTTCTAACATGTCATCAAATCTCCTACATCAACAATATCAGAACTACAAATAATAATCCTGCTCCAAATACAAATAGATACGATTGTGAAACACCAGTTTGGGTTCCTTGAATAACTTTAGCACCCCAACTAGCGGCTTTTTGAACGCCGTCATTCATACCATAATCAATTGCTGTTTTCTCAAAGTATCTTGAAACGCCTCTAGCCAACCATAATGGTGTTGTAACAAAGCACCAGTAGACAATTGCGTTAAGATACCATCTGTTTAAGAAAAGCTTGTGAATTGCATAAAAGAAAATATTTGAATTTACAAATTTAACAGGATCAACCCATCTTCCAATGTAAAAGATGTAACCTAATCCAATACCAGTAGCAAATGCTACTAAGGATGCACCCAATGCAACTGGATTAAGTCCTTGTAAGAATTCTGGTAATATTGAAGATTCTTCTGCTGCTGCATGTGAACTATAAATTCCAAATGAGTTTTTAAGATAATATTCAAACGTATGATGTAATCCTTCTTCTGCAGATAATCCAATAATACCAATACCAATTGTAAGTACTGCAAGAATACCATATGGGACCCACATAGATACTGATGCTTCATGAATATGATGTCCTTCCTCTTCCATCTTTTCAATATGTTTACTCTTCTTGCCAAAGAATACCAAACCAATCATTCTTGTGGTATAGAATGCTGTAATTATGGCAGTTAAAACAGCGATAATGAATAATGGTAATGCCCATTCGTTTCCAGATTCATATACTGCTGCAAAGATTGCATCTTTACTCCAGAAACCTGTTGTGATAAATGGTGCTCCCATTAAACCAAGACCTGCGGCCCACATGAATGCATACGTTTTCTTCATATGCTTTCTCAGACCACCCATGTCGGTCATAAATCGAGAGCCAACAATATGCAGTAAAGAACCTGCTGCCATGAATAATGAAGCCTTAAACATTGCGTGAGAAATTAAGTGGAAAAATCCTGCAGTATAACCATCAACATATTGATGAGATAATCCTGCTACACCTAAAGCCATCATCATGTAACCAATTTGAGAACCTGTAGAATATGCTAAGACTTTCTTAATTTCTGGATTAACCATACCTTGTGTTGCTAACAATAATGCGGTAATTGCACCAACCCAAGCAACAATTTCAAAGAATTGATCTGCTAAAATTCCTGCAGCACCTAAAGCAAATACAAGTGGACCAATTCTTGCAACCAAGAAGACACCTGCTTTAACCATTGTAGCAGCATGAATTAATGCAGATACTGCAGTTGGTCCAGTCATTGCTTCTAACAACCATTCATTTAATGGGAATTGGGCGGATTTACCCATTGCACCACCAAAGAGTAAAACAAATGCAGGAACTAACAATCCTTGAGCTGCCATTGCAGTTGCCCAATCAGTATCACCCATTAATTCTTTAAATCCAAATGTACCTGCAAACAAGAATATCAAAAGCATACCAGCAATCATCATTACATCTCCAACTTTTGTCATGATGAATGCCTTCATACCAGCATGTGTTGGAGCATAGTAATCTAACATTCCAAGAACTGTACGTCCTTCAGTACCAACATGATCTTTCTTCTTATCACGATACCAGAAGCTGATCAAAGCATAAGATGCTAGTCCTACACCTTCCCAACCAAAGAAGACTTGTAACAAGTTATCAGATAATACAATCAATTGCATTGAACCGATGAAGAACATCATCCAGAACCAGAATCTTGTAATGTCTTTATCGCCTTTCATGTATCCTGTACTGTAAATCATAATCAAGAAAGAAATCCAAGCAACAACATTTGCCATTATGATTGAAAGTGGATCTGCTAAGACTCCAGCTTTAAGACCAATTGCTTCAATCCACATTATTTGATCATGTAATTCATGAGCTTCTAATGCAACAGGAACCATTGTAGCAGCTGATACTGCACTCATTAGAGCAAATCCAACTGCAACGTATTTTGTTGCATTTTGAGATAATTTTCCAATACCAGGCATTATCATTGCTGCGGCAAATGGCAAAATCCAAACTAACCAAGCGCTTATAGCAGTAATTTCAAATCCCATTAATTCAGTTGCCATAATCTAAACCCCCATCACTCCATTCATGTAAGGAATAATTGTCTTCAAGAAAATATCTGGATAAATTCCCACTACAATTGAAAATCCTGCTAATATCATCATTGGAATTGTCATGTACCAACTTCCTTCTTTGACATTTTGAAGATGTTCAGGAAGTTTACCAAAGAATACACGTTTCAACATCCAAAGCATGTAAGACATTGTTAATGCAGTTGCAACAAGACCTAATCCAAATGCTACGGCTCTAATTGTAGAACCTTCTGCAATAGCAGTTTCTAATGCACCGTAAAACATAATCCATTCACCCATAAATCCACTGGTTGGTGGTACTCCCATTATTGTGAGTGCACCAATAACTGCACATACTGCAGTAATTGGCATCTTACCAGCAAGTCCTCCAAGTTTCTTAATACTTCTCGTACCAACTTTAACAATAATAATTCCAGCCATCATGAAGAGAATACCTTTTCCAATAGCGTGAGTAACATACATCATTTCAGCACCAGCAAGACCGTATGCAGACATTGATCCTATTCCAAATAGCAAATATCCCATCTGACTGATACTTGAATAAGCAAGGAAACGTTTCAAGTCATCTTGCATTAATGCCATAGCACCACCATAGATCATAGTGACAAGGCCCCAAATATGGAACCAAATTGCAAGTTCTGAAAATGTTACAGGTAAGAATTCAACAACTAATCTAAAGAGACCATAAGCTCCAATTCCAATCATTGCCGGAGACAATAATGCACTGATTGGTGTAGGTGCTGCACCGTGAACATATGGAAGCCAAATATGATACAAGAAAACTGCAAGTTTTACACCAAGGCCTATCGAAATAGCTACCGCTGAATACATCGCAATGTCAGCAGGAAGTTCAGATTCTTGAATATCTGCAAAGTCAAAGCTACCAAGTGTTAGACCTATCATCAAAAATCCAAGTAATAGAACAACTGCACCAGCATGGGTCCAGAATAAGAACATTAAACCGATTTTTCTTCTTGGTCCATCACCCCATAAAGCAACCATAAAGAAACCTGGAATTAACATAACTTCAAAGAAAATGTAAAATTCAATCAGATTTGTTGCAAGAACTGTTCCAAGCATTCCCATTGCAAATACAAGATAAAGTGCAAAGTAAAGACCAGATTTAGCATTTACATAATTTTGTAAAGCAGATGATTCAACAACAGAAGACTGTCCACTCTCTGAATGGTTAATTTTTTGTTCTTCTTCAAATTGTTCATGGAATTTATGAATCATGTATGGTTTTGAATAGATTGCTAAGATTGTAGACAAAACATAAATCATAATTGCAAATGGTGAAGCAAGTCCATCTAGTAAGAAACCAAATTCACCAAATTGTTCTGTCCATGGATAATGTTCTTCTACAGTTCCAGATAGTGCTGCGTTGATTACTAGAATAGTGGTGTAAAGTAAAATTGCAAATGTAAACCACATTGCAGGAGTAGGACCTACTTTTCTTCCAAGAATATAGGCTACTGGGGATAACAGTAATGGCAGGAAAACAGCCTGTAATAATGCATATTCCATTATCCTTTCAAGCTCCTAAAGTCTGCAATATCGACATTTTGATACATTCTGTATGCTACAATGATTAAGGATAATCCAACAGCTACCTCTGCTGCTGCAATTGCAATTGAAAATAATGCCAAAGTTTGACCAGCACTGTCAGGGATAAATCTACCAAATGCGACAAGATTAAGATTTGCTGCATTAATAATAATTTCAACAGCAAATAACATTCTAATGAAATTACGCTTTACTGCAAGTCCATAGATTCCTATTGCCAGTAAAGCAACAGAAACTAGTGTAAAATCAACTAACTCGTTGGTCATTCTCCACATCCTCTCTTCTAGCTAAAACTAATGCACCAGTTACAGAACCAGCCAAAATTAAGCCCATCAAAATTAATGCTGGCCAATAGTAAGTGACAAAGTCTGTACCAATATCTCTAAAATCAACTGCAGGTTCATCAGTAGTTATTGTTTTAATTCCAGAGTCTAAGAATACAGCACCCAAAGATACCATAATAATTAACATTAAACCAATTCCAGCAAACTTTCTTTTTCTATCCTCAATTTTTTTAAAGATAAGTTCTCTTTTTACAAGCATTACAGTGAATAAAATTAAGACTGCAATTGAACCAACATAAACTGCTAGTTGGAACAATGCAACAAATGGTGCATCAAGTATAAAGAAGAAACCAGCAATACCACCAAGAGTTCCCATCAATGCAATTGAACCATAAATTAAAGATCTCATTTCAAGTGCTGCAATTGCAGAACCAATTGTGATAACAGTTAATGCAAGAAATACAGCATCAGCCATGAGTTGCTCCATTTTTAGTAATTACAATTTCACTATCTTGTTCAACATAAGGTTTGACTGCAAGTTGTGCAGGAGTATAGATTAAACCTTCTTTGCTAAATGAAGATAATTCGTAATCATTAGTCATGTAAAGTGCGTAAAATGGACATGCGTCTACACATAAACCACAAAAAACACATTTACCATAATCAATTTGTGGCATAATAGATTTTTTATTTTGTTTTTGTTCTTCTGGAACTTTTACCATTGCTATAGCTTCAGCAACACCCTCACATGCAATAGAGCATAATTGACATCCAGTACAGTGATCATGGAATAACATGTGACGACCCTTTAGTCCAGCAATTCCAACACCAGTAGATGGATCAAATTGATAACCATCACCTACAAACTTTAGTTTCTCTTCAGGATAACGTAGAGTGAATCTTTTAGTTGCAATATGTTTAATTCCAGAATTTAATGCACGTACAATTCCTGTTGCTGTATTTGTCATTGTAATCCTCCTGGCCCGAGCACTCCAGCGTAAACCAAAGCTAGTGCAATAAAGATGTTAACGAAAGCAAGACCGATCAATTTGGTCCATCCAAGACTTAACAACATATCAATTCTAATTCTTGGGAAAACACCTCTTGGTAATAGTATAAAGAAGATCACACCAACAGTCTTTAGAACAAACATCAACGTTCCATTAATCATTTCTTGAGTAATTGTTTGACTAAGTATTGGTTCCAATCCACCTATCTTTGCAGTTACAGGACCAAGTTCAATTCCTTCAGTAGCAAGTTCCATTGGGAATGGTGGAACTATCATTGGTCCATTCCATCCACCGAGGAACAATACAACAAACAGTGCTGCAAATGCATAAAGTTTCAAATAAGTTCCTAATTGAACTAGTCCATACATCATTCCAGATAATTCAGTTAACCAACCAGCAACAATTTCACTTTCTGCTTCAGGTAAATCAAATGGAATTCTTTCTAATTCTGCAAGCATTGTAATGAAAAACACAATTGCGCCTACTGGTAAAAATACAATCCATGGGAAACTAGATTGACTTGCAGCAATTTCAGATAAGTTAAGAGTTCCAGTAACCATTACAACGCCCAACAAAGATAAAATTAATGGAATTTCGAATGAAACCATTTGGAATAATGCTCTAATTCCTCCAATGAATGGGAATTTACTATTTGCAGACCATGCAGATAGAATAGTTACAATTGGGAAAAATCCAATTACAGCAAAAACAGCTAGCAATCCCATATCTACATCTGCAACTACCCAACCTGGTGCAACTGGAATTAATGCAACAAATGCTGCTGCAGATGCAACAAATAGAACTGGCGCTGCCCAAAAAATGGGTTTATCAGCTTTTGCTGGAATGATAATTTCTTTGGAAATTAATTTTAAACCATCACCTGCTAATTGTAAAATGCCTTCTACTTTTCCACAGTAAAAAGGACCAACTCTTAATTGTAATTTTGCCAACATTTTTCTTTCAACAAAAATAGTACCGGCAGCTAATAATGCAGCAAAACCAAATCCAGGAAATGCCATTACTTTAAACATGTCAGTTGTCATAAATGCTTGAACAATTGGAAGTGTTCGTGTTGGATCCGCTAAATAAGTAAATGCCAAAAATGGTGTAAGTAATTCTCCATCAATAACCGGCATTGGGATATAAAATAATACCATCATGATTACAGGGAAACCAATTAATGAAAATATCAAAAGGAACCAAACTGCATCATCAATAATGGATTTGATAAACTCACTTAGTTTGAAATTTGGTGCAATTACAGACATCTATCGGTCTGCCTCCACTGGCCAATAATTAAGACTCCAATAAACAGATGGCATGTTACCAAGTTTTTCACCTTTTAACAGATATGGTAAAGCAATTAGATTTCTAAATGAACCAACACTCAATTTTAATCGGTATGGTTCAACTTTACCATCAGAAACAATATGACATCCCAAAGAACCTCTTCCTGATTCTACACGTTTGTAAACAGAATCCAATCCTTTACCTTTTGGATTTGGTTTTAGTTTAACTCTAACAGAACCAGACTTTGGCATTTTTTGTAATGCTTGTCTAATAATATTACAACTCTCCATCATATCAAGCCATGGTACTTTGGATCTTGCGTAAGAATCACCTTCTTTCATCACATTACTGTGAACATCTAATTCTTCATAGACATCATAAGGTTCCTTTTGTCTAAGATCATAATCTACTCCACTTGCACGTAAAACAGAACCAGTTGTTCCAAGTCTAATTGCATCCTCACGGGAAAGAACTCCAGTATCTCTTGTTCTTGAAATTAAAATTGGATTATCATAAAAGACTGCAGCATATTCTTTGATACGTTTCTCAAAGTAATTGACTTGACGTAGACATACTTCTTCAAAGTTTGGTGGCAAATCATTTCTAACTCCACCTGGAACAAAGTGTGCATGTGTTACTCTTGCACCACTTATTTTTTCCATTAAATCAATTAACAGTTCACGGTCTCCAGCTGGCCACATAAACATTGTAGAATGACCTAAGAAGATTCCATAAATTGCAAGCCAGTACATTGTGTAAATACAACGATTTAATTCTGAACAGATTACTCGAACATATTTTGCACGTTCTGGAACTTCAATTCCAAGTAGCTCTTCTACACCCAAAACATATGGATAGAGAACATTACAAGAATCATGAATTACTGGTCTTTCTAAGTGAGGAACGTTTGTAATATAATTTCTATATTCAGCCATTTTTTCTTCCCCACGGTGTACATAACCTGGATCAGGATCACAAGCTACAATATAATCACCATCAATTTGTACAATAATTCTCATATGTCCAGAACCAGGATGTTGTGGTCCAACATTGAGAGTCATAATTCTCTCGTCAACTTTTTGGATTGCTAATCCAGGTGGTAATTCTGCAGTCATTCTATCGTCCTTTTATTGCAAAGTCCTTTCTGAGAGGTGGTAAATCTGCCCAATCTTCAGGCAAGAGTAATCTTCTGTTATCTGGATGACCGTTAAAATAAACTCCAAACATTTCAAAAACTTCTCTTTCGTGAAATTCTACACTGTAGAATATATCTCTAAGAGAAGGTAACTTTGTTGCATCTTTTCCGGGAAGTGGATTTTCCTCTCTTTGTGCTCTAGTAGATAAAACAAGAATTTGTTTAGCCAATGATGAATCCGAATAGGAACCAATATGATAAACTACCTCAATTTCTTTATCCTGTGGGTAATCTACTCCTGAAACGGATTCTACATGATCATAATTTAGTCCATCTCGAATAAATTCTGCAACATCATGGACGTCTTCTCTTTTAGCTTTAATTCCAACTCTATTTTCTTTAACAAATTCAACTTCAACTTTATCACCAAATTTTTCAACAACTTTATCAGAAATACTTTTTTCAAAAGCAGGTAATTCAACAGATTTTTCAGCTGGTTTTGGTGCTGGTTTCGTTTCAGTTTTGGTTTCAGTTTCAGAACTCATTATACAAACTTCCTAGCCTTCATTCTCTTAATTTTTTCTTGCAACAAAATACATCCTTGGATGAGAGTTTCAGGTCTAGGTGGGCAACCTGGAACATAGACATCAACTGGAAGAACTCCATCAATTCCTGGAAGTACATTGTATGAATCAAAATATAATCCTCCAGTAATTGCACAAGCACCCATAGCAATCACATATTTTGGTTCTGGCATTTGATCATAAACTAATCTTAGACGTGGAGCCATTTTTCGTGTAATTGTACCTTGAACAACAATAAGATCACATTGTCTTAATGATCCGAATGCTTCAATGATACCAAATCTTTCAACGTCATATCTAGGACTTGATGCTGCACCAAACTCAACACTACAACAAGCTGTTTCAATATGCACAGGCCAAAGTGACCAAATTCTACCCCAATTGATAGCATAGCCCAATGGTTTGTCAATTGCTTTTTCCAAAATATCTCCAAGTTTTCCAATGAAGACATTTGCATTTTCTGGTGTTACTAAATCTTTAAGCAATTTTATTCCCAACCCCCTTTGTCATCATTTCTATAAATAACTACCAAATTCTTCTTCTCCCTGATTGATAAAGTGCAAAAGACATTGCACCAAACATTATTGCTAAGAATCCTATCATTGGTAAAGTTGCACTTTTTGGAAGTTCCAAAAGTGCACTACCCCAAGCATATAAGAAAATTGCAACTACATCAAAAATTACGAACATCAAAATGTACGGGTAATACTGCATCATAAAATGAGTTCTACCCTCACCACTAGGAACTTGTCCACATTCCATAGGCAAAAATTTTACAGGATTACTCTTTTTACGTGGTGAAATCATTCTAGAAATCAATAATGCGGGTGCCATTGCTACTACTGCGAACCCGAACATCAATACTACGGTGCTATAATTGCCCGCTAATTCTCCGACCAATTTAACTTTCATCTCTGAGTTTTATATAATAAGATATGCTTCGTTTTTTCGATCGGGTTATTGGAAATGAAGAATTTGAAAAGTAATTAATAGGATATAGTAAATTTCCGATCATGGTATTGAATGTAGGCGATCTGGCTCCAAATTTTGAACTCCCTGATACAGAATTAAAAATGAGGACTTTAGACGAATTTAAGGGTAAAAAGATCGTATTATCATTCATAGTAGCAGCAAGTTCACCAGTATGTGAGGTTGAATTATGCACATTCAGAGATTCATGGAAAGAAATTTCAGATATGGGTGCACAAATAATTTCAATTAGTAATGATGGACCCTTTGCAAATAAAGCATTTGCAGAGAAACATAATTTCAATTTTCCATTATTAGGAGATTATACAAGTAAAACAATCAAAGATTATGATATCTTACTAAAAGATCTATTACACATCAAAGACTACAATGCAGCTAAACGTTCAGTATTCATAATTATGGAAGATGGAAAAATTGGATACAAATGGGTATCAGAAGATCCATTAAAAGAACCAAATTATGAAGAAATTAAAAACTTTTTAAAATAAAATAATTTTTTTATTCTATATCTGAAATTATATCGCCTTTTGCAACAGATGCACCTTCTTTAGCTTTAATATTTCGGATAACTCCATCTTTATGTGCTTTAACTGCAACTTGCATTTTCATAGATTCCAAAGTACAAATAACATCACCTTTCTTTACTGTATCACCATGTTCAACTGAAATTGAAACCACTTTACCAGGAATTTGACTTTTTAATGCTATTTGTGCTCCACCAGAACTACTTCCACCAGAATTTTTGTAAACGACTTTATCATAATGAGTATGTAAATTGATAATCATTGGCACATTATCTATAACAATATTCATTTCATTTGTGGATTGTTCAAGATATTTTGCCTTGTGGTATTGTTGGTTTAAGATAAATTCTATTCCACGTGAATTCATACTAATTATTTTTAATTTATGTTCGTTATCATTAATTTTGATTATGTAATCATTATCACCAAGATTTTCTAGAATTTTTCCATCAAATGATTTTTCAATTTCTTGGATTTTAAAATTAGTCATATCTATCAGTCCAGTTTATTTTTCCAGTTTGCGCTATTGTTAGAAGTATTTTGTACTTGACTCTTAAAGTATTCAGAATGAATTATTGCAGCAGCTAATGCGGCATCAGTTTTATTTTCTTTTTCTTTTTTGAGATCTTCGGTTAATTTATCAATCATGCCATAACGCTTCAAAAAGTCAGTAGATAATTCTCCATTTTTGTATTCTTCAGAATTAAGAATTGTTTTGTAAAGAGGGATTGAGGTTTCAACACCTTGAACATACATATCATTTAGTGCAGTAAGCATTCTAGTTCTAGATTCTTCAAATGTTGGTCCCCATGTACAGAGTTTTGCCATCAAGGAATCATAAAATGGAGAAACAGTGCATCCAGGATAAAGATAGGTATCACATCTAACATTAGGTCCAGAAGGAATTGTAACATCTGGAACTGGTCCTGTTGAAGGTGCAAAGTCCAAAAATGTATCTTCAGCATTAATTCTACATTCAATTGCATAACCATTCATCTTTAGATCTTTTTGTTTGAATGGTAGTGGCTCTCCATTTGCAATATCAATTTGTAGTTTGACAAAGTCTAATCCTGAAACCATTTCACTAATTGGGTGTTCTACTTGGAGTCTTGCATTAATCTCAATAAAATAAAATTCACCATTATCAGCTCTTAAGAATTCGGCAGTACCAAGATTTGTGTAATCAACTGCCTCTGCTGCTCTAACAACTATTTCACCAATTTCTTCTCTTTTTGCAGCATCTACCACAGGAGAAGGAGTTTGTTCAATTAGTTTTTGATTTCTTCTCTGAATAGAACATTCTCTCTCAAAGAGATGTACTGCATTTCCATGTTGATCTCTGCACATTTGATATTCAATATGTCTTGTTTTTTCTAAGAATTTCTCAACAATGATTGCAGATTTTCCAACAGCAGCAATAGATTCTGAGGTTACTGTTTCAAAACCTTCGTGCAATTCTTTGTCATTTGTTACAATTCTAATTCCACGACCTCCACCACCATAAACTGATTTTAACATAACAGGATATCCTATCTCATTTGCAACTTTTGCTGCATCTTCTGCATCCTTTACTAAGCCAGGACTTCCAGGAACCGTTGGAACATTAGCTTTTAACATTGCAGCTTTACATTCCATCTTATCACCACAAAGATTCATTGAATCTGCAGATGGGCCAATAAATGTAATTTTATTTTTCTCACACAATCTAGCAAAATCATCATTTTCAGAAAGGAATCCATAACCAGGATGTACAGCATCTGCACCAGATGATAACATTACATCTAGAATTTTTTCTTGATTTAGATATGATTTAGCAGGTGCTGCTTCACCAATATGATAGGCTTCAGATGCTTGTTTAACATGTAATGAATTTGTGTCTTCATCAGAATATACAGCAACTGTTTTGATTCCAAGTGCTTTACAAGTTCTAATTACACGTAAAGCGATTTCTCCTCTGTTAGCGATAAGTACTTTCTCAATCATCTTCAATCACAAATTGATATTTCCATGTTTTCTAGGTAATTGTTTTTCTCTTTTATTTGCAAGCATTTCTAATGCTTTAATCAACATAGGTCTGGTTTCAGCAGGATTAATTACATTATCAACTGTTCCATGAGATGCAGCAACGTAAGGATTTTCGAATTTTTCTGCAAATTCATCTACTAATTGTTTTTTAAGAGATTCAGGATCATCTGAAGCCGCAAGATCTTTTCTATTCATAATCTTTACAGCTGCTTCACCACCTAAAACGGCACATTTGGCTGTAGGCCAGGCATAATTAATATCAGTTCGGAGATTTTTACTTCCCATTGCAATGTATGCACCACCATATGCTTTACCAATAACTAAAGTAATTCTTGGAACAGTTGCTTCACAATATGCATAAAGCAATTTACTTCCATGTCTAATGATTCCATTATGTTCTTGATTTGAACCTGGCATGTAACCTGGTGTATCAACTAAAGTAATTATTGGAATGTTAAATGAATCACAAAATCGAATAAATCGTGAAGCTTTATTTGATGAATCAATATCTAATGCACCTGCAAGATGCATTGGTTGATTAGCTACAATTCCAACAACATTACCATTTAGTCTACCATATCCAACTACAATATTTGGTGCAAATAATTCATGAACTTCAAAGAATTCATGATCATCAACAATTGAATTAATAATTTCTTTCATGTCATAGGGTTGTAAAGGATTTTCTGGCATGATATTGATTAAATTGTTATCCAATCTATTTGGGTCATCGTCAGTGGAAACTTTTGGTGGTTGTTCAGTATTATTTTGAGGTAAAAATGAAATTAGTTTTTTGATGTAATCCATACATTCGTATTCATTTTCAGCAACAAAGTGTGCAACACCACTTTTTGTTCCGTGGGTATTAGCACCACCAAGTTCTTCAAAAGAAATTTCTTCACCTAACACAGTTTTAACAACATCTGGTCCAGTTACAAACATGCTTCCAATTTTTTCTACCATAATAACAAAATCAGTCATTGCAGGAGAATAAACAGAACCACCTGCAGATGGACCAACACTTGCAGTAATCTGTGGAATAACTCCAGAAGCTAATTGATTGTGATAAAATATATCTGCAAATCCATCTAAACTCATAATTCCTTCTTGTATTCTAGCACCACCTGAATCCATAATTCCAATAATTGGACATCCAGTTCTAACTGCATGATCCATTAATTTAGTAATTTTTTTAGCTCCCATCTGACTTAATGTACCACCTAAAACAGTGAAATCATATGCAAAAACAAAGATTTGACGACCAGAAACATTTCCATATCCGCCTATGACACCATCAGTAAAAAATTTCTTTTTTTGCATATCATACTCATAATAATGATGAGTAGTCATTGGATCGACTTCAACAAAAGTTCCTTCATCAAGAAGTAAATCTATTCTTTCACGAGCAGTTAGTTTGCCTTTTTCGTGCTGAGATAAAATACGTTCTTCTCCACCACCTTGTAATGCAGTGTTTTTGTTTTTTGTGAATTCATCGATCTTCTCAGAATGCATTATTTGATTAGAATCAAAAGTTTTCATATATTAATCTAATTTGAATTCATGAAAATTCATCAAAAATGTAGATCTAAGGTAAAAACTTTCAAGAATTGATAATTGAGAATTTCTTATGAGATGATTTTTGATATGAATTAAAAGCATCTTTTTCATCACTACATTTCTTACATATACATAATTGAGAAACATTTGGAATATCACAAATATCTTGAAATTCACATTGGGAGCAGCCAGCAGGGGAACCACATACAATACATTGTAATTCATTAGTTTCAGCACATTTTTCATGCTTCACACCTACACCTTTTGACCACAATCCAATTTCATTAATTTCAATTTTGTCATTGCAAACAATACAAGTACCAGGAAATTTCATAGGAATTTTGATCCAGCTCATTGTAACATTTCAATCTCCTTATCAATAATATCGCCAAAGGTTTCTTCTAATTCTAATTCCAATTTTTTATTTTTTATACAAAATAGAACATATGGTAAACATATTGTAACGAATGCACTAGAAGATAGATGTAATTTTTTAGACATTATTGAAGACAATGATTTAATTTTTGCACCATCCCAGCGAATTCTATTAAGAACAGGCCAAGATAAATTATATTTTGAATATCTAATTCTATCATCTTTTTGATACAAACTAATTAAAATATCATTAAGATAACGTAGTAATCTCCAATTTTGAGTTTTCATTATTTTTCCAAACAACATGTCAGCGTTAGAAATAATTTCTAAATATTTTGCGAGGGAGTCACTATCCAAATCGCTAGTAATTATACTTGAATAAAATGCATTAATTTTTTCTCTAGGATCAATTTGTATTGAATATAAAACACCACGAGCTTCTTCAATAGAATTTGCTTTAAAAAATGCATTAATTCCATCTTCAATGTTAATATTTTCAAAAGAGGATGCAGTTTGTGGATTAAATCCAGTTATCAAGGATTGAGTGAGATTAATCATAGAACGAATATCACCTCTAGATTTATCAATTACTTTGATTAAAGAACCAGGACTAAGTTTTTCATTTTCTTTTTTTAAAATATTATCTAAATATACCCGCAATAATCTTGGTGGAATTTTTTTAAATGATATTGTTGTTACTGCTTTTTTTATACTCTTCATTTTATCTGAATCATCATAATTAGCAGCAAGTAAAATTGGAACATTTGGTTTCTTCAAAATATCAACTAGAGCAGAAGCACCACCATAATCTCCACGACCGTGAATTCCATCAACCTCATCAACAAAAATCATAGGAGTTCCCAAAACACTGACATTACCTAAAACAGGAGTGAGAATTTCATTAATTCTAGATTTGCTACGTACATCACTAGCATTAAGTCCGATCATATCGTAACCAAATTGTTTAGCTAAAAGATATGCGATAGTAGTTTTTCCAATTCCAGGAGGTCCAATGATTAAAAGAGGTTTTGTACCCTTTTTCCATTTTGCAAACCATTTGATTATTGCTTCACGGGGTTCTTCATTACCCACCATATCAGAAATATTCTGAGGTCGATATTTTTCAGACCACATCAATTTTATCACTTGGTTGGAAGATTTTTGTTCAAATCTGACCAGATGTTTTCTTCTTGTAATTTCTTATACCAGAATTGATTATAATGTTCTACAGTAAGAAATAGAAATTCTAAGAATTTAGTGTGTGAAAAATTATTAGGCAATTTTTCTAAAGCATCTCTTGCTTCTCTCAAATAAGATTCACTATGATTCATTGTTTCTTCAAATCCACTCTTTGCGTCATTCATTTTTAATGAATAAAATAATGGCCAAGAAGGAATTTTTGCAGCCCTATCTCTAATACTATCTTCAATTTCATTTCCACATCCTACAGATTCAGCAGCTTTTGCCATTCCAGTGTAGAAAATATCAGCTAAAGGTGCACGATTCAAAGCCATGTTTCTACCGGCAGTTCCCATAACAGAACGATATTTTTTGTAGCTTTCAATTAATTCTTCTTCAGTAATTTCTGTAGGTTTATCTTTTAATTTTGTATCAAGATACTGTCCAATTCTTGCTTGTTTGAAACCTTCTTCAAATTCTTTTAGTACATCTTCACCGCCTTTTGAAATTTTTTCTCTTGCAAGTTTCAAAATGTAAGGATTCATCAATTTGTAATCATCTAAATATTCCAAGTCTTCATCTTTGTCTACAATTCTATCCATTGGTTCACTAAGATCAATTGCAATAATATGACCATCAACAATATCTTCTCTCATTGTAGTACTTTCATCATCTTTGAAATAATCTGTTGATGCATCAAAAAGACCATTAAAAACAGGAAATGTCATTTTAACAAAATTTGAATTTAAAATTCTTAGTACCCTATCATGCAATGTATCAAAATCTTGCAATTTAGATTTTATAGGCTCAATTTCAGATGCATTCAAAATAATTTCAGTCGAACCCACTTCTTCAGCAAATTGTTGTTGGGTTGTATTAGGAGATTCATCAGCATTTATTTGATCAAATAGATTCTTTGCAAATCTTTGAGCAAATGCAGGAAACGTATCTTCAGCTTCTTGCTTATATTGATTGAATAATTTGAATCCCTTTGATTTGAATAGGCCTTGTTTAATGATTTGTTTTCCAGGTTTCGTACCCATTAAAGCACCTTTGCTAAAAATAGATTCGTCTTTTCCACTCACACACACAATTCAATCTGTTGTTATTTATGCTTTCAAAAAAAAATTTCTTCACTTAAATTACGAAAGAAGAATAATCGTTTATGGAAGTTATAGAAATTCTTCGTGAAGCATCAAATCGAATTTATAGAAATGTAAAAGATCTTGCAGGGACAGAAGAGGCTGCAGGAGATTTTGGCAGAGGTGCAGGTGGAGATATTTCACGAAATATTGACATTACTGCTGAACAAACTGTTTTAGATTATCTAAAAGAAATAAAGTTTGAATGTATTGTTTTAGGTGAAGAATGTGGCAGGGTAGAATTATCAGATAATCCAAAAGGGTATATCATAATGGATGCAATAGATGGTTCAGCAAATGCTGTACGTGGTGTACCATTTTTTTGTAGTTCATTAGCATTTGCAACAGAAAATAAACTTAGTTCTATTACAGATGGAGTAATTACAGATTTAACAAATGGAGATATGTATTGGGCTTCAAAAGGAAAGGGTTCATTTTTGAATGAAAAACAAATCAAAGTACAACAAAAAGAACCAATTTACAAAATTGTTGGAATTAACACATCGGGTGGCTCTAATGAATTAATGCAACGTATGTATCCAATATTTCAAAATCATAATCATACCAGACATTTTGGAGCCAACGCATTAGAGATGGCATTATTTGCAAGAGGTTTGATGGATGTTTTTATTGACTTTAGAGATAAAATTAGAATTCAAGATATTGCTGCAGGATGCATTATTGTAAAAGAATCTGGAGGTTTACTTTTAGATGCAGATTTGAATCCACTTGATGCAGATCTAAGTTATGAGACAAGAGTCTCATTTATTGCTGCAGCAAATCAAAAAATTCTTGATGAAATAATGTCACAAATTAATTAGAATTTTAGTAATAATCTGATCTCTAGAATTACTTTGTAAGAGAAATATATTTATCCAAAGTAGCAGGATGCTTCGTTAATGGTTACTGAAATGAAGGCAAAAGTTGTCTATAGAGAATTACTAAAAGAAGATCTAGTAATCATAAGATTGGTCCCAGAAAACGGGATGCCAGAGTACAAAACTGGGCAATTTTTAACAATTGGTCTTCCAATACCAGCAGAAAAAAAAGTAGTTAGAAGAGCATATTCTATTGCATCACATGCTGAGAATAGAGATTATTTTGAATTTGTTATTAGATGGGTTAGAAAACCACTTCCAGGAAGAGTTACCACAGAATTATTTTATCTCAGTGTTGGTGACGAAGTTTTGTTAGGTGATCCTACAGGAGCTGCATTACTGATTAGTGATAAATTACATAATGGTGAAAAAGATAACAGAAGAGTAATTTGTGTAGGTGGAGGAACAGGTTTAGCTCCATTCATTGCATTTGCAAAACATTTCCAGGATACAAACGACAAAAGGGAAGTTATTGTTTTGCATGGTGCAAGTTATGTAGATGAGTTAAGTTACAAACGTCTGTTAACAGATATGGAATTAGAAAGTGAAAAAAATGGTAGAGATAAATGGAATTTTAGATATAGAGCAGCAATTAGTAGACCAAAGGAATTTTTCAATAGATCTTGGAATGGTCATGTTGGTAGAGTAGAATCATTTTTCAAACCAGATAAAAAAACAGGATTGTCACCAGTAGAAGAAATGGTAGGTGAAGAATTAACTCCTGAAAATTCAATTATCTATATTTGTGGATATCAAGGTACCATAGATGGTGTAATTGATCATTTAGGTCCAAAAGGATTTGTAACAGAACATGAAAAAAAATCTGATGGTAGTTTTGGTATCAAATACGAATCATATGGATAAAAAAAATTCTAGTATTATTGTTAAATCTAAAATATCATAATTTTTATACTATAATTAATTTCAACAAAATATGCCTAAGATAATGTGTCGTGACTATGGTTTTGAATGTGATTTTGTGGCTGATGGAGAAAATGAAAAAGTGATTGAAGATTTTAGAAATCATGCTGAAAATGAACATGGAATAGATTATACAGTTGAGGCAGTAAAACAAATTCTAATTAGAAAACAAAAATAAAAATTTCTAAGCATCTAGTTTTTTCATTCTTGCAGACAATACAGGTAATTCTTTGGCAATAATTTTTTCGACGGCTGGAATAATTGAAGTTCTGTGCTTAACACTTTCGTCATAAATTTCAGCTATTTGGTCTCTAAAAAGCAATTTAATTCCTGGAAGAGCAGTAATGCCTTCATCAACAGTTCTAGGATCTGATAAATCTAAAATCAATGTACCCTTTTTCTTTTCTTTCATTAGAAGTTGAATTCTTTCAAATGTAATCAAGAAATAATCGGATGTTGTTGCTACAAAAATAATATCATATTTATCAAATGTGGTTAATACATCATTGAAGTCAATTGGGTTTCCGCCTACAACATTGCTAAATCCTGTAGCACGTTCAATTGTTCTACTACTAACATCATAAGAAATTTCTTTTTTGTTTAGTGTTTTTGCAACTAAAGCAGCGGAATTTCCCGTTCCTATTAACAAAACTTTTTTCTTTGCATCTAATCCAGCTTTCTCTTCAACTAACTTTACTGCAACATCTCCTAGAGATACAATATCTTTTGCAATTCCAGTAGAATCCCTCATTCTAGAAGATAATCGAATTACACTTTCAAATAATTTATTGAGAATAGTACCAGACGTTCCTGCAGATTTAGCATGAGATAAAGATTGAACTATTTCATCAAATACTTCTTGTTTTCCAACAACAAATGAATCAATACCAGAGCCTAAGCGTAAGAGATTAAGGTAAACATCATCACTTTTGTAAACTTCAATTGTTTGATCAAAGTGATCAATGTCAATTTGTTCTAATTCTGTTAAATTTATCCATGTTTCTTTAACTTGATTCAAAATCAGAGTTTTACCTTCAGCTCTTCTTGCATCAGGAGAATCTACAGTTTCAGTATTACTTACTGTAAAAATTTCAATTCTGCTAGCAGTTTGAATAATAATACATTCATCAACACCAGGAATTTTTTTAAATTCATCTGCTGCTGCTCCAACATCTTTGAACGCAAATTTAGATAACTCATGTAATGGAACATTTTTGAAAGTTACTCTCGTATTCATTACATCAAAAATTACGTGATCCATCTTCTCATCTCATTCCTAAGCGCTAATTTTATTCCGTCCGCCTTTTGCAGTTCTAAAAACATTCATTCCAATATAGTAATTTTCATGTATTGATTCTAAGTAAGTAATTTCATTTTCTGTTGCAAGAATTTCTTTTTCTGTAGATTCAGGATCACTTTTTTGTTTTACAAGTTTAGCTTTTAATTCATCCAAGAAAGAATCTACACCGCGTTCATAATTTGATACTCCACCAAACTCAGGACTAAGAACATGTTGTGGATTGTATGCAGGAGTTTGATCATGAGGAGTTTCAGCTTTTCTTGTAATAGATTCTTGTTCATCTGCTGAAAGAATAGGTCTTGGAAATCTATCTTCTTTTTCTAACCAAAATTCAGGTTCACCCATGTCTCTTCTAAAAATTTCTTCACCTTGACGTTTGAATGTATAATCAACTTTTTTGCCAGTATCTGCTTTTACTTCTGCAGCGATTGCCTTGTATTCTTCATCTGCTGCAGCTTCCAATTTTGCTCTTGCAGCTTCTGCTTTTTCAAGAGCTTCTTGAACTGCAGCTTCTGCATCAGCAACTGCTTTTGCTTCTGCTTCCACTCTAGCTGCTGCTTCTTGAGCAGCTTTTGATTCTGCTTCTGCTTTTGCTTCTGCTGCTTTTTTTATTTCCTCAGCAGATGGTTCTTCGGATTTAGTCTCTTCAGTTGTTTTTGCCTCAACTTCAGATTCTTTTTTCTCTTCAGACAATAAATTTCCCTAAAATTCCCTGAATTTTAAGATTCTTGTAACAAAATTTGATGCCAAAATTGGAAATGAAAATGATATTGATCGCAATAATAAATAAAATAATTAAAATTATGGCGCCCTCGGCGGGATTTGAACACGCGTCTCAGCCGTGACAGGGCCGAATTCTAGACCGGGCTATACTACAAGGGCACAAGTTGTATGAGACAAAATCCTAGATTAAAAGTTTCTGCCATACTTGTATAGTTTCTAAAAGACTAAATTATACGCAAAAATGATTTTTTGTGTGGGTCTATGGCGCAGCCAGGTAGCGCACCGGACTTTTAATCCGGTTGTCGAGGGTCCGAATCCCTCTAGACCCGCTATTTTTGATTATCAAAGGATGTCATCGATTGATTTTTGAAGATCATTTAATGATGATTTAATTTTATTTTCTCTTTCAGACATTTCTAATCTCCAACGATTGATTTTTTCAGTTCGATCAGAAATCATTCTTTTTTGTTCATCATATCCTGAAGAACCAAATGATTTTCGGTCTTTCAAGGATGATATAACACTAGTATTGGAAATTATCTCAGATACTAATTTAGTATCAACTTTAGTTCCTTCTACTGATTTTTTAATTTCAGGTGTAGTTAATTTTGAAATAGGTTTTTTGGAATTATGTGCTAGTTGAACTAAGACACCTGCAATTTTATGAGTTACTCTAAATGGTACTCCTTCTTGTACTAATTTTTCAGCAATATCTAATGCAATTAAATTACTAGATTCAGTTACTTTTTTCATTTGTTTTTCATTTACTTTCATTGTAAGAATTATTGATTTTATAATCAGTAATGCACTAATGGAAATTTTTGATGTTGACCAAATGGATGATTTGATTTGTTGTAAATCACGTCCATAACCAGAAGCTAGACCTTTTACGGTAGTTAAAATTGCAGTAAGATTTCCAATTATTTCTGCAGTTTTACCTCTAGTAAGTTCAAGTATATCAGGATTCTTTTTTTGAGGCATTACACTTGAAGGTGATGTAAACTCATCAGACAATTCAATAAATGAAAATTCAGATGTTGACCAAATTATAAAATCTTCAGAAATTCTACTTAGATTAGTCATTAAAATTGAAACCATTGCAACATACTCTGCTACAAAATCACGTGTACTTGTTGCATCAAGTGAATTTTCAACAACACCATCAAAACCCAACATTTTTGCAGTACTATGTCTATCAATTGTAATACTTGTACCTCCAACAGGTCCAGCTCCAAGTGGGCTTTGATTAATTCGTTCAAAAGTATCAAACAGTCTTTGAAAATCTCGAGATAAAATATCTGCTTGAGCTAAAAGATAATGTGAAAATAAACCAGCTTGAGCTTGTTGAAGATGTGTATAAAATGGAATAATTGTTTTTTGATGA
Organism: Nitrosopumilaceae archaeon; assembly: GCA_013867245.1. Next base: position 7,055 of record JACENB010000157.1, on the reverse strand, counting down.
TTTTTTGAAACAGATACAAGTGATTCTATAGTATCTAAAAGACAATTACAAATTATGTTAATGTCATCTCGAATTTTCATTCTTATATCTAGAACAACTTGATCATTTCTAGATCTTGCAGTATGCATTTTTCCGCCGCTTGCCATACCTGATTTTTTTATTACTAGAGATTCAATTAACTCATGAATATCTTCTGCTCCAGATGAAGAATCAAATTTTTCATTTTTCAAATTTTCTAACGAGGATAGAATTTTTTTTGCATCGTTTTTGGTAATAATTTTATTTTCTAACAGCATTACTGTATGTGCCTGACTACCAATAATATCATACAAAGCGATTTGAGAATCATCATCTATTGATGAAACGTAATCTAAAGTGATATTGCTCAAATCAGTCCCTAATCGTGAACGATACATCAACTAAGATTGTAAAATGGTTATATATAGCATAAATGTTTTTTCGACATGAGCCAAGATATCAAATTACTTAGGGTCAAAATTTTTGATGAATTATCAAAGATTGTAGATCCAGAAATCAACACATCCATTGTGGAATTAGAACTAATTGATGAAGTAGACATCAATGACAGTAACGTCAAAGTAGATTTGCATCTAACTAGTCCATTTTGTCCAGCAGTTTTTGGTTTCAAAATTTGTCAAGATGTTCATGATTATCTTTTGAAGGTAGATGGTGTAGAAGATGTCAAAGTAAATGTATCAAATCATTTCATGGCAGAACAAATCAACAATCAAGTAAACAATAGTCCTAATCCAAATAAGATAAATGAACTTCCAAAAAAAACAGATTAACTTCTAAATCCTAACAAATATCCTCTAAGGAATTGAATTCCCATTGCTGGATCAACACCTTTTGGACATACTTGACTACATGAACCAGCAAAATGACATCTCCAAATTCCATGGGATTCATCAATAATGTCTAATCTACTATCTTTTCCTTTATCTCTACTATCAGCAACATATCGATAAGCTTGTGCTAATGCTTGAGGCCCTACAAATGAAGAATCAGTAGTCATAGTTGGACATGCAGAATTACATAATCCACATTTAATGCAATTTGCAAATTGGATGAAATTTTCTAATTCTTCAGGAGATTGTAAGAACTCTTTTTCGTTTGATTCTAACTCAGTATCGTCACGGATTAGGTAAGGTTGAATTTTATGATGTGTGTCAAACAATCGTTCAAACTTTACTGCCAAATCACGGATTACTGGAAAATTATTCATTGGTTCTACAGTTACAACATCAGAATCCAATTCACTGATTTTTGTAAAGCATGCTAATCTAGGTTTTCCATTAATCAACATACCACAAGATCCACATGTAGCTTGTCTACAAGAATAACGAACAGCTACTGAATGATCATGATGCTTTTTGACATCAAGAATTGCTTCTAGTACTGTTGTCCATTTTTCATAAGATACGTTGAATTCCATGAATTTATTTGAATCATCAGATTCAGGATTAAATCTAGAAATTCTTAGCAAGATTGTTTTTGTTGTAGATAATGCATTAGGTACTTGTTCATCTGCAACACTAGAGACTTGAGCCATATCTAAGACATCCCCATATTTGTCATAATTATTGTTCTTGAGCCATATCCAATTAATGCAATCATTCCTATTACAACACCATACGAAACAGCCTTTTCATAAACCCTGCCTTGTTTTAGTTCTAGTAAAATAACTCTTAATCCATTAAAACCATGTACTGCTAGTAGAATCAAAATCAATTCAAGCATTATGACATATGGAATTGATCGATAATTTGCTAATACATTTTCATAAGATAAAGAGTCTGAAAATCCTGTTGTTAGACGCATCAAAATATGAACTGCAACTAATCCCACAGATGCTAAAGCAGTCCCATAGTGAATTTTCATTATTGTACTTTCTTTCATTTTATTCACCAAACATTACTGCCATACCATACATCATTGCAACTGCTGCAAGAACGATGGAAGAGTAAATTCCTATTTTATGTCGATAATTTTGAGATGCAGGGTCATATGGATAATCGGGTCTGGCAGGTTTTCCCACACCAACTCCACCATGTCCCAACATAATTCTAATTCCATTTCCAGTATGAAAAACACACATTCCAATTACAAGAACTAGAAATAGATGTCCTTCTGTGGTTTGAGTCATTGCTAGAAAATCATCCCAACCCATTCGACCTCGTAAAATATTACTTGTTTCATAAACATGTGCAATAAAGTACCCTAACAATCCTAGTCCCGTTAAACGCATTAACAAATATGCTATTCTTTCAATTCCATAACGACCAGGATTGGCCATTCCCTTAATGCCTTCTTTATTTTCATCTTGAGTCATCTAGTATTTTCTCTCCACTGGTTTGTATTTAGTAATTGTTACAGGATGTTTTTTCATTATTGGTTCATTTGGATCGTAATAAGCAAGTGTATGATATAAGAAATTTTCATCATCACGTTTAGGATAATCAGTTCTTGAATGTGCACCACGAGATTCTTTACGATTAATGGCACCAACTAAAAGAACTTCAGCGACTCTAAACATAGAATCAAGTTCCATGACATTTGCAAAATTAGTATTGTATTCTTTTGCTTTATCATCAACATGCTTCCAAGCTAATTTCTTTAATTCACGTATTTTCTTTAGACCATCAACCAAGTCAGTTTCATTTCTATAGACATATGCTTTATCATTCAAAGTATCTGTAAGTTCTTGTCTTATTTCATATGGATTTACATCTCCATTTCCTCTAAATATTCCATCATAGATTCGCTTCTCTTCTGCTGCAACTAAATGATGAGGCCATTGATCACTATTGTTATTATTCATGGCATATTCAGCTGCCAGTGCACCAGTGATATTTCCCCAAACAATACATTCGGATGTTGAATTTGCACCTAAACGATTTGAGCCATGAACACTGTTACAAGCCACCTCACCTGCTGCCCAGACACCTTGAATCTCAGTTGCACCATCAATATCAGTATGCAATCCACCCATCATGTAATGGCAAACTGGCCTAATGTCAAGCAAATCCTTTGCAGGATCTATTCCTGAAAATTTAATTGATATTTCTCTAATTCCACCTAATTTTTCTTTGATTTTTTCATCACCAAGATGTCTCAAATCAAGTTTCATACAATCAGGTCCAGTTTCATGTTTAAATCCACGACCTTCTTGAATTTCTGTCATAATTGATCTTGATACTATATCACGAGGAGCTAATTCCATTTTTCCTGCAGCGTAAGTTTTCATAAATCTCTCGCCTTGACTGTTAAGCAAATATCCACCTTCACCTCTTGCACCTTCAGTAATCAATATTCCAGAAGGTAAAATTCCAGTTGGATGGAATTGTACAAACTCCATATCCTTTAATGCCATACCTGCACGGTATCCCATATCTAATCCGTCAGGAGTTGAAGAAAGTGCATACGTTGAAAAACTATACAAACGTCCAGCACCACCAGTTGCAATGATTAGTGCTTTACCTTTAATGGTGTAAAAATTTCCAGAACCTAATTCAATTGCAGTAACTCCCATGAATTTTTTTCCATCATGAATAATTGATGTTACAAACCATTCGTTTAGATATTCAATGTTATCATATTTCTGACATGTATCATACAGAGTTTGCATTTCAAAGAAACCAACTTTATCAGATGCATATGTTGCTCTAGGAAAACTATAACCACCAAAATTTCTTTGATCAATTCTACCATCATCTCTTCTAGACCAAGGCATTCCCCAATGATCTAATTGACGAATTTGTTGGGGCATTTCAACACAAAGACGTTCTGCAACATCTTGGTCTGCAAGAAAGTCACTTCCTTTAACAGTATCATAAACATGAGATTCAATTGTATCACCTTCATCTTCAAAAAGAACTGCAGCAGTTCCACCTTCTGCAGAAACAGAATGAGAACGCATTACCTGAACTTTAGAAACAACCCCAATCTTGAGATTTGGGCCTTTCTTTGCAGCTGAAATTGCAGCTCTTAATCCTGCAAGACCAGAACCACAAATGATAAGATCAAAATCTAATGAATTAGCCATTTTTAATACAAAAATAGTATTTTTTGGGTTAAATATGAAGTATTGTTCAACAGTATACAGAAATATTAAAATATATCACTAGCGATATCACTAGTGATGATTTCAGAGTGGTTTCAAAGAGTAGGAAGTTCCATACCAAGAGGATTTTCAAGATATTTCATTTTGGAATTATTAAAAGAAAAAACATACACAGGAAAAGAAATTATTGATTATGCAGTTGAACAAAGTAATGGGATTTGGAAACCATCTCCAGGATTAATCTATCCATTATTAGGTAGATTACTAGATGAAAAATTAATTGAAGAGACAAAAGATGGTAGATATCAATTAACAAAATATGGTTTAGATACAGCACAGGATGTAGATAAAATCAATGATATTGTTAAAAATCAATTAGATGTTCTTTTTAGATTAGGAAACGCGGGAAGATTTGTCGCATTAGATTTACTAGAAAAAATTTCATCAATGGGTTCGATTTTAAGTTCAAACTTGACAAATATGACAGATGAAGAAACTAAGAGGTACAGAGAATTTCTTCAAAACGAATTAAATAAAATGGATGGAAAAAAAGTAAAGAAAAATGGTAAAGAAATCAAAATAGAATAATTAATCTAAAATTAAAATCATAAATAATTCAAAAAAATTAGAAACTTATGAAAAAATTATCCAGTATGATTAAATCAAAAAAACCTCTTGTAATTCCAGGAGTATATGATGCCATTGGAGCCAAAATTGCAGAAAAAGTGGGATTCAATGCAATGTTTCAAACTGGATATGGAACTTCAGCAACATTGTTTGGAATGCCAGATTATGGATTTATCGGAGCAACAGAAACAGTAGATAATGCAAGGAGAATCTCAAATGCAATTTCAGTACCACTAATTGTTGATTCAGATACAGGTTACGGAAATGCATTAAGTGTTTGGAAATTAGTTAAAGAATTAGAGGCTGCAGGGGCTGCAGGAATTTTTCTTGAGGATCAAAAATGGCCTAAAAGGTGTGGTCATATGCAAGGAAAAGATGTAATATCACAAGAAGAATATACAGAAAAACTTGGTGCAGCAATTGATGCACGTGAAAACAAAGATTTCATTATTGTAGCTAGAACAGATTCAAGAGCAACTGAAGGATTAGATAAAGCAATTGAAAGAGGACTACAAAATAAAAAAACAGGTGCGGATGCTGTATTTATTGAAGCACCAAAATCATTAGATGAAATGAAAAGAATTGGAAAAGAAATCAAAGCACCATTAGTTGCAAATATGATTGAAGGTGGTGCAACTCCAATTAATTCAGCTGAAACTCTGAGTAAAATTGGATTCAACATTATTCTTTACCCACTATCTGTATTATTTGCAAATACTTTTGCAACAATGAATATTTTACAAGAATTAAAAAATACAGGAACTACTTCAAAATACAAACAAAAAGTAGTAAATTTTGATCAGTTCAATAATTTAGTTGAATTAGATAAATTCAAAAAAATGGAAACAAAGTACAAATTTTCAAAAAGAAAATAAAAAATTTTAAGTAAAGTACGATTAAGATTCGTTTCTCTTTACTTCAATTTCTATTGTTGAAACATTTCGGGTTCTACCATCTTCAGATTCTAATGATTCTGAATCAATTTTGATATTTCCAATGGAATATCCGGCATTTTCAGTTTTTCGTGCAACAATTTGTGCTACATCTACTGCACGACCTATACTAAGTCCCCGAGCTTTGATGTTTACGGATGGTACATTTGCTAATTGAATTAGCGTCGATGTTACATATGCCATCAATGGTTTTTTACCAATGAATATGGTGTCTCTTGTTTCAGTGGACATGGATAATATAGTATTTAACGATAATTTAAAGTTAAAATGAATTTTTTATTAAAATTACAAAAAATTGAAAAAATCTAGGATTATTAACTTCAAAATGTAATTTAACATAAGTTGGAAAATATTTTAAGAATCTTAGAGACAGGGCAAAGTCAAAAAAAAATTGAAATTTTAGAAACGCTACATGATACAAATGATTTAAAAATATTACAACAAATTATTTCAAGATTAAATGACGATAGCATAGAAGTTAGGGGTGAAGCATTTAATGCACTTGTATTAAATCAAAATGAAATCTCAAAAATTTTAATTAAAAATCTTAATTCTACGAATAAAAACATCAAGGCTTTTACATCACTAGTATTAGCAAACAGAAATGATAAAAATGCAATTCCAGAAATTATCAAAATAGTAAATGATGAACATGAAAGAGTAAGATCTTGTGCGATTGGGGCTTTAGGATATCTAAAAGCAGAAAACATTTCAGAAATTGTTCTAAAATTAATTTCAGATTCTAGTTTAGAAGTACAAATTAGTTCATTAAATACTGCAATTCAAACAAAAATTTCAATTCCTGAACAAAAAATTAAAGAAATATCAAAAAATAATGATGTTCAAATAAAAAACCTATTATTGAAATTAAAAAAATAAGTGGACCGAAAGGGATTTGAACCCTTGATCCGATGCATGCCATGCACCTATCCTACCAGACTAGACGACCGGCCCAATAATCAGAATACTGATTGAATAATATTTTTTAAATTGGTTATTAACGTTTAGCGATTAATTATAAGAAAAAATTGAAACTAGCACAATATATTTAAGATTCGAGATGATGGATGTATTATCATGGTAGTAGACAATAAAGCAACTGTCACTTATGTTCAATTATTAAAAGAAGATCTTCTTGTAATGAGAATTGTACCAAAAGACGGTCCAGTTCCAGATTATGAAGCAGGTCAATTTCTCACACTAGGTTTAGCAAATCCATTAGATAATGGAAAAATTGTCAGAAGAGCATATTCAATAGCATCACATCCTGAAAACAAAGAGTATATTGAATTTGTAATTAGATGGGTTAGAAAACCACTTCCAGGTAGATTAACTACTCAATTATTTAATGTAAAAGAAGGAGATGAAATTCTTTGGTTAAAACCAGCAGG
>JACENB010000092.1 GCA_013867245.1 Nitrosopumilaceae archaeon | reverse complement strand
ACAATTTCTCCTACTGCGGCATCATCTGGGATGTTTAGTGTTGCGTCACATTCTGGGCAGTTCATGTTTTTTCTGACCTTTTCTTTTGTAATTTATTAGCTTCTGTTGATTGCATTCCCCACAATTCTACAAATCCTTTGGCCAATCTTTGGTCAAATGTGGACTCTGTACCGTATGTGGCAATCTCGTGACTGTAAAGTGAATTATTTGACTTTCTTCCAACAACTCTAAGGCTTCCTTTGTAGAGCTTTAGCTTGACTGTACCTGTAACTGGCTTTTGTGATGCCTCGATAAATCCATCCAAGTCTGTTTTAAGTGGGTCTTGCCACAATCCTGAATATGCTAGGTATGCCCACTCGTCATCAATTATTGATTTGAACTTGTTTTCGTGTTTTGTGTGGACCATCTTTTCCAAATCTGAATGTGCTTCGATAAGACACGTAGCAGCTGGTGTCTCATAGACCTCGCGGGATTTTATTCCAACAACCCTGTCTTCAATATGATCAACAATTCCAACTCCTGCGGTCCCTGCCTTTTTGTTGATGTACTCAATTAGTTTTTGACCATCCATTGTTTTTCCATCAACTGCTACAGGAATTCCTTTGTTGAATTTAATTTCCAGGTATGTTGGCTTGTCTGGCAGGTTCTTTGTCTTCACCCAAATGAATGCATCATCAGGTGGTTCATTGTATGGGTCTTCTAGTACACCGCCTTCAATTGCACGACCCCACAAGTTCTGATCAATACTGAACTTTTTTGCTACCGTATCAATCTCAATTCCGTGCTTCTTTGCAAACTTTAATTCTGTAACTCTGTCCAAGTTCTTGTCACGAATTGGTGCAATGATTGGTAAGTTGGAACCAGAACGTAGTGTAATATCAAAACGTACTTGGTCGTTTCCTTTTCCTGAACAACCATGAGCTAATGATGTTACTTTTTCTTTTTTTGCAATCTCTAAAACTTTTTCAGCAATTAGTGGTCTTGCAAGTGCTGTTGCAAGACAATACTTCTTTTGATAAAGTGCATTTGCTTTAATTGAAGGGAAAATGTAATCTTTGACAAACTCTTTTCTTGCATCAATGTTGTAGTGTCTTTTTACTCCAAGCTTTTTTGCTTTTGCTGCAATTTTTTTATTGTCTTCACCTTGTCCGACATCTACTGTAACTGTGACAACATCCATGTCGTGTTCGTCTTGTAGATACTTTACAACAACTGAAGTATCAAGTCCTCCAGAGAATGCAAGAATTCCTTTTTGAGTCATAAAACAATTTTTCCGTTGTATTTTGGAATTTATCTTTTGTGATAGGCTTGATTACAATTTTTTTGGTTGAAAAATTTCTGGCTAGCTTGAGCTAAAATTCGATGATTATTTAACCGCCAAATATAACGCTGTTTTATGAAAATTCGTTCGGCAATTGCTGCAGGAATTGGAGCAATTATCGTATTTTCTGCAATTGGAATTGCTCTAAGCGCTAGTGATACTACATATGAAAATAAAATTAGAATTGCTTACTTTCCAAACATTGGACATGCCATCCCAATTGTAGGAATGGAAAAAGGATTCTTTGCTGAGCATCTTGGTGAAGATGTTAAAATTGAAACCAGAGTTTTTGACAGTGGGCCTCAAGCAATAGAATCTCTATTTGCAAACTCTGTTGATCTTGCATATGTGGGTCCAGGTCCTGCAATTAACGGATTTTTAAACTCCAATAATCAAAACGTAAAGATTCTTGCAGGTGCTGCTAGCGGTGGTGCTAGTTTTATTGTACATCCCGATTCAGAGATAAGCTCTGCATCTGACTTTGCAGGAAAAAAGATTGCAGCTCCTCAAATTGGAAACACACAAGATGTTTCACTTAGACACTTTTTGGCTGAAAATCAACTAAAACCAGCTGAGAAAGGTGGTAGTGTTGTTGTGTACAATATTCCAAATCCTGACATCTATACTCTGTTTGTAAAAGGTGACATTGATGGTGCATGGGTTGCAGAACCTTGGGCAACAATTTTGGAAACTGAACTAAATGGAAAGAGATTATTCCATGAAGAAGACCTTTGGCCTGACAAAGAGTTTGCATCTGTTTTGTTAATTGGAAATGTAGATTACATTGATAAAAACAGTGCAGTCTGGGATGATTACCTTCGTGCACACCATGAAACACAAATTTGGATTGAAGCAAATCCAGTAGAAACTAGAAATGTTTTCAATGATTTTCTTGATTCATACTTGGGACAATCACTTTCTGATGATGTTGTAGATGTTGCATTATCAAACATTATGATAACTGCCGATCCTAAACCAAATTCTGTTATCTCCTTTGCTGAAAAAGCAGATGCCTTGGGGTATCTTGGAAGAAATGGATATGATTTGTCTGGAATTTTTTACAGCTTTGATACAAATTCTCTAGAGGAGACCAGCACATAATGAGCAAACTAGAGGCCAAAAACATTGTCAAGTACTTTAGCCATGAATCTCACAAGCTCAAGGCTCTAGGTGGCATAGACCTCAAAGTAGAGTCTGGTGACTTTGTATGTTTGATTGGGCCATCTGGTTGTGGAAAATCGACATTTTTACGCATAGTTGCAGGCTTGGAAAAGCCTGATGAGGGTCAGATACTATTTGATGGCCGTCCTGTAAGTGAGACTGGACCTGAAAGAATTATGGTATTTCAAGAGGGTGCACTATTCCCTTGGCTCACAGTCCAAGACAATGTAGAGTTTGGACTAAAGATGGCAGGAATTCCAAAAGAAGAACGTGCAAAGATTTCTCACAGATATCTTGACATGATGCAATTAACAAAATTCACTGATTCATACACTTACCAACTTTCAACAGGAATGAAGCAACGTGTAGCAATAGCTAGAGCACTTGTAATGGATCCTGATGTGTTACTAATGGATGAACCATTTGCAGCACTTGATGCACAAACTCGTGACTTGTTACTAGTTGAGATGCAACTAATCTGGGAGAAGACAAAAAAGACAATTTTATTTGTAACTCACAGTGTTGCAGAAGCTGCAGTACTTGGAACCAAAGTTGCAGTGTTTAGTAATCGTCCATCAACAATCAAAAAAGAAGTTGAAAATGATTTCCCAAGACCTAGAGTTTCGGAAGATGAAACATTATTGAAATTCCAACAAGATTTGTTAGCTGAACTAAGACCTGAGGTAAAGAAAAACAAAGAGTGATTGATATGGCAAAAAATTACACTCCTCACAGAATT
>JACENB010000113.1 GCA_013867245.1 Nitrosopumilaceae archaeon | reverse complement strand
AATTGAAAAAGCAGCTTACATTTACAGAAAAGCCCTTGACAAGGGATTAGTTCGAGGTCGTTCCATTTCAGCACTAATGGCATCCGCACTTTATGCAGCATGTCGTGATACTGAAACTCCACGAAATCTCAAAGATGTAGAGCAAGCAGCAAACATCAAGAGAAAAGATATTGCAAGATGTTACAGATTACTAGTCAAAGAACTTGACTTGAAGATGCCAGTTACCGATTCAATTCAATGTGTTGCAAGAATTGCAAGTAGAATTGGAATTGCAGAAAAAACAAAAAGATACGCAGTCAAAGTTCTCAAAAAAGCACAAGAAAATGAAGTCTCAGCTGGAAAAGATCCAATGGGTCTAGCAGCTGCAGCATTATACCTATCATGTGTAAAAAATGGTGAGGATAAGACTCAGAGAGACATTGCCGAGGCTGCAAACGTGACTGAAGTCACTATCAGAAATAGGTACAAAGGACTCAAAGAGTCATTAGAACTCTAATTATTCTTGAGAATTTACCTTCCTTACAAATCCACCTTCTTTTGATTCATCAACAAGTTCTTCTGATTCATCTTGAGATGTTTCATCAGGTTCTTCAGGTGGTTTTACAAATCCACCCTTTACTGGATCAGGTGGTGGAATATTCTTTGATCTTCCCATTCCAATTGTTGTAATAATTACTGATGATAAAATAATGAAGAATATTATTTGTGGATAAGCTTCTGCATTTGGCAGACCCATTGTTATTGGATATGTTGCAAGTACGGCTGCTGCCAATCCTCTTGGAATCATAGAATTTGTAACAGCTTTATCTAATTTGGAAAATCTTTTCGTTAGTGTTACTTTTGCAACAATTCCTCTTCCAAAGAATACAGCAATTGTAATCAAAATTCCAAAAACCATGTATTCTATTTGTCCAAAACTTGCCATCAAACCAACAAATACAAAGAAGAATGCTCTTACCAAAAATGTGAGTTGGTTGTGAGTTGGATCATCAAGCTCGATTTTTGGTAATTTGAATCTGAGAATACGTGCAAGATGGTTTTTGTTTCCTAACATCAAACCAAACACTAGGGCAGTCAAAGCACCTGACTCTCCAAATGAGTTTGCCAAGAAGAACAGTACAAACAAAATTCCCAATGTGAGCATGTATGCATGTTGAGCATTTCCAAGCTTTGTTGATACATACATCCAAGGAATTCCTACACCAAATCCTAGAACTAGACCTACGACTACTGCCCTTCCAATAGTTTCTTGTAATATTTGCAAATCAAATGTTCCTGCAAGTATTGCCTCAAAGAGAATGAATGCTACTATTGTGGCCAAAATATCAGTTAATGCTGATTCAAAACTTAGCATTGACTTTGTTTCTTCTGAAATTTTGACATTTCTAACTAGTCCAAATACAATTGCAGAACTGCTTCCTCCTACTATCGACCCCAGCAGTATGCTTTCCAACCAAAGCCATCCGAGTGCATAATGAGCTGCAATAGAAATCATTGCAACTGATAAAATGAAACCAAGAATAGCCAGCGTTGATGAAAAATGAGCAGTCCTTATCACATGTTTGATATCTAAATTCAGTCCACCATCAAACATGATTATAATCAATGCAAGAGCTGCAAAGTATGGCACCACTTGAAGTACAGCTTCTGGTTGAATCAAACCAAGTACCGGACCTAAGATAACTCCTAGAACCATTAAAAATGCAACATCAGGAATTCCGGTTCTTTTGAAGAACGCTTCACCGGCAACTCCAAGAAATATGACTACACCAGCTGCAAGTAAAATTACATGAGCTGGAGCAATGAAACCGTCTTGAGTAGATAATGTTCCAACCGAATTCTGTATCTCTGCAAATTTTTCAAAAATAAAACTTGAATCAAAATCAGCTAGTGGAATTTCACTACTTTGCCCTCTAATCAAATTCAAAATAGACAAAATTATCGGATTCATTTATGACTGCATCCCTATATCTTCGGATAAAAATTAAACTAGATTTAGTTAATCATTTTAGGCTCAGTAGTTGATTTTAGATACACATTAAATCAACCATAATGTAATTTTCTTACTTGAGTGGTACTGAGACATTACGTGAAGATCATAAACAGATTAGACGATTAGAAAAAGTCATTATAAAATGCTACACAGAACTTTACGCAGGAAAAGACATTCCTTTCTCTGATATTGACAAAATTACATTAATTATTGAAGAATTTTTGGACTCTATTCATTATTCCAGAGAGGAAGATTCGTATTTTCCATGTGTTGCAACATATGATCATCTAAAACAAGAGATTAGAGGACTGTTAATTGAACACGAATTTTCTAGAAGGATTGCTTTACAAATCAAAAAACATCTCAAAAGATGGAAAGAAGGTGAAGATGCAAGAGAACCTGTTGCAAGATATCTAAAAACATATTCTGTCTATCTTATGGATCATATGAATAAGGAAGAAGATTTTTTTGATAAAGCAGAGGCTGAAATTTTGACAAAAGAAGAAGAGATGGATATGTATGACCAATTTAGATCGGTTATGACAATTTCTAAAAAAATGGAAGATATGATTAAAGAAATTGAATATTTAGAAAATCAACCTTGGGTTCAAAATTAACGTAAGCTCTTTATGGGTAAATCAGAAATTTTTTGCATGAAACCTTTTGTTCTTTGGATGACTGGTCTTCCATGTTCAGGAAAGACTACCATCGTAAAAGACTTGCAAAAAGACATTCCAAATTTGGCAATGCTTGATGGAGACGAACTAAGAGAATGGTTTTCTCCAAAAGATTTCTCAAAAGCAGGACGTGATGAACACAACAAAAAAGTTGCACACTTGGCAAAACTATTACTAAAACACGGTGTTCCAAGTGCAGTTTCTCTAGTTTCACCATATCTTGAGAATAGAGAAAATGCCAGAGAGATCGTTGATGCAGGTGATCAGTTTGCAGAATGCTATGTCAAATGTTCACTAGAAGAATGTGAGAAAAGAGATGTCAAAGGCATGTATGCCAAGGCAAGAAAAGGAGAAATCAAAGGATTTACAGGAATTGACGATCCTTACGAGGCTCCTGAAAAAGCAGATCTCATAGTTGATACAGAAAATGAATCACTTGATGATAGTGCAAACAAAGTAAAGGAATTTCTTAAATCAAGAAACCTACTCTAATTTTTTAAATTCATCAACTATTGTTTGATGAATAATTCCATTTGTAACCAGAATTCCATTTTGATGATGTAC
>JACENB010000096.1 GCA_013867245.1 Nitrosopumilaceae archaeon | reverse complement strand
TTGAAAGTATGATTGAATCTTTAGTATGTGATTGTTGGAATGAAAAACAGCCTGGAGGCTTTGAGTCTATTGATGCCTGGATAGATACTGCTGAAACAAAATATATGGAATCTTCTCAAACAGCTCCTTTGAAATCTACTGTGGATGGATTGGGAGATGAAACATTGATTTTAGAAATTACTTCTAAAAATGAGTCATATTTGTGGACTCTAATTGTTCTAAAGTAGTCTAATATATGATTAAATTATTTGATTGGCGATTACAATGATTGATCAATTATGGTTAATTCCTTTGGGATTTGCAGCTGGAATTTTGGGATCTATGATAGGACTTGGAGGTGGTATTATCGTTGTTCCTGTCTTAACGTTTTTAGGAATTCCTCCTACTGTTGCTGCAAGCAATAGTCTTTTTGCTGCGTTCAGTAATTCAATAGCTTCTACAATATCTTACTCAAAACAAAAAAGAATTGAATATTCTTTAGGATTAAAACTTGGATTACTTGCAATACCAGGAACAATTTTGGGTGCAGTTATTTCTACAGATGTTGCACCTGATATTTTTAAAATTTTATTTGGGTTTGTATTAATTGCATCTTCAGTTTACATTTTTCTTAGAAAGCAAGTTGAATCAAAAGAAAAAATAATTTCAAAACAATTAATTCTTCTTATCATTGGCTCCAGCTTTTTTGCAGGAATCATTTCATCCTTTTTTGGAATAGGTGGAGGCATTGTCTTTGTTCCGTTAATGGTTGTTGGAATAGGAATGTCTATGAAACGAGCTGCTCCAACTTCCCAATTTATTTTATTATTTGCATCATTATCTGGAGTGATTGTTCACAGTATTTTGGGACACCCTGATTTTATTCAATCTGGATTTTTAGCAATTGGTGCATTTTTTGGAGGATTTGTTGGTGCAAAATTATCTATTAGTATTAAGGAACGTAATTTGAAAATTCTAATTTCAATAGTTCTTGTAATAACTGCGGTAAAATTATTTTTTGATTCTTTTACAAATGATTCCTTATTTTAGCCTCAAAAATTTTCTGGTCCTTTTATAGTAATTTTTTCATATAAGGTGTTCGTTAGGTCTTTTGATCTAATGGCTGAGGAGACTAGTCGGCTCCTTAGTTTTTCTAAATTATTTTTCTGGCTCTTTTTTAATTCTGTAAATATTTTTTTTAGAAATCACTATTGTTTCATTGTCTTGTGTACTCCCTTCAAAATCAATTACTATTTTTCCAAATTGTTCGTCTATCTCTTCTTTTTGAACAATTGTGAATTTTAATTTTAAAACTTGATCTGTATACAAAGGCTTTAGAAATCTAGTATTTCTATTCCTCCATTCTGAATCTCCATCTGTACCTGAAAATATTATTTGATTTCCATAAACTTGATTTAATCTTGTAAATTCCCCTTCCATTCTTGATAAAATTGCTCTACCTGAAACTAACTGACGACCTTCGTTTACTTTATTTTCTAAAAATACATTTTTGATTCTTGAAAATTTAAGATATTCTTCTAATTCCTCATCTGAAATACTACATGTTGAATAAAATGATTCACCGATAATGAATTCTGAAAATTTTTTCATCCTTATCTTGTTTCATCAACACAGAATGTTACTTCTGCAGATGAAGCTGCATTTTCTGAAACTAAGAAATTAAATGCATCAGCAATTTTTTGATTATCTGGCTCTGCCCCCGTAACTGAACCTGGGAAAACTGTGAACATTCTAATTTTTGATTTCAAAACATCACTTAATTCTTGATTTACGGTTGTAGTAAATGGTCTTAATGCACCTCTGAAAACTTCAACTTGAGCTCTTTGAGTCCCAGTCACTTTACGTCCTATTGGTAAATCTGGACCAATAATCATAATTGCACCTTTGGTGTCTTTGTATAATCTTGGATCTTTATCTCCTCCTGGAACAAAATGTTCTAAGGCTCTTTGGGCTACAGTTGCTGGGGTTGAAATGAATTTTGCAACTAATTCTTCCCATCCTGCTCTGTTCAATTCTGTTAATTTTCCTATTTCTGGAAGTTTTCCAGTTACATGAATTACTCCTAAAATTTCTCCTAGGTTTGTCTTGGCAGTGTTTAGCCATCTTTGAATTTCATCAGGATTTGTAATATCTACAACATGTGAATGGAATTTGCTACTGATATGTTCTTGAACATCTGTTGGAGTTGACTGTGAAATGAAACATGCTACTTTACCACCATTTTTCTCAACATGCTGTGCTAAGAACTCAACTCTTTCAGCATCTGTCTTATCAGTACCATCAATTGCAAAAACAACTGATTTACCTGTAAAGTCTGGTTGATGAACTCCAGGTGTTGTTGTTCCAATATGTGGTTTAACTGGATAAAATACTCTGTCACCAGGAATTACTTTTCCGTTTAGTATTTTTGCAATTTCATCATCACATAAATTTAAAACTGATTCAGCTACTTGCGTTTGAGCTAAAAATTCACGATTTGCAATCATATGTGATGTATTGTTTTGAACTTTTTCAGCAATTGTTTGAATTTTTGTTAGTAGATTTGTAAATGTCTCTGTTAATTTTGTAACATCTTTGCCATTTGCTAATTTTTCAGCAGTCTTTGCAATTCCTTCTTTATCAATTCCATCTGCAAGAATGCATTCCAGTAAGTCATCTTTTGCCTCTTCAACTTCTACAGGAGTTAAATCTTCAAATCCACTAACTCTCATAAATTCAGCAGCAGCTTTTGGATAAACTGTTTTGTAAATTCTATCTGAATGAACTGGTCCTGGGTTTGTAGCAATGGATATGATTCCTTTATCAGTTAATTCCCATGACATTGCTTCGGCAAGTCTATTTTTGGCTCCTTGTGATGCTGTATATGGACTTCTAAATCTATAAGGTCTTTGTTCAAGTGGTCTTTCTTCTGTAAAGAATGTTGAAATTGTGATGATTTTTCCGCCCTCTTTCATAACTTTTAATGCTTGAACTGAACCCCAGAATGTACCTGTTAGGTGAATTCCAATTGTACTTTTAAAATCCTTTAATGGTGAATTTGGAAAACATGTAACAGGTCCTGAAACTCCTGCATTGTTAATTATGTAATCTACGGTAACGTTATCATTTTTTAATGCATCAAACATTGCATTCATTGCTGATTCGTCAGCAACATCTACTCCTGCAAAAATCTTAACTGATGCTCCGCTATTTTTACTTGAAATTATTTGCTCTAGATCCTTGGATGCTTCTTCTAATG
>JACENB010000120.1 GCA_013867245.1 Nitrosopumilaceae archaeon | reverse complement strand
ATTTTAGAATTGTAAATAGACTCAAAGATGGAATTCAAAATGATGTCGTTTGTGCAATTGCTGATAAACTTGGTAAAACTGATTTAATTCAAAATAATGATGGAATTTTGAGCCTAGATTTGCCTCAGGACGTAACTCACGATGGAGCTATTAAGACTCTCAATGAAGATTTACTCCCTGCTATGAAAGAAGTTGGAGATAAGTTTGGAGCAGGAGAATTAATTCTTCCATTTGTTTTAAAATCTGCTGAATGTATGAAAGCTTCTGTTGGTGAACTTGAAAAATATCTTGTTAAAGAAGAAGGTACCAGTAAAGGTAAACTTGTTTTAGGAACTGTTTATGGTGACGTTCATGATATTGGAAAAAATCTTGTAAAAACAATTTTTCAAAATAATGGATATTCTGTATATGATTTAGGTAAACAAGTGCCACTTCAGAAATTTTTAGAAAAAATTGATGAAGTAAAACCTGACGCCATTGGTTTATCTGCATTACTAGTTTCAACATCTAAACAAATGCAATTTTTTGTCGAACATGCAAGAAAACACAATATGACGGTTCCAATTCTTTGTGGTGGAGCTGCAATTAACAGTAATTACATTAATCGCATTGCTAAAGAAGGTGGAATTTATGATCCTGGTGTATTTTATTGTAATACTATGTTTGAAGGTTTGAAGACTATGGATGCTTTAGTTTCGGATGATAAGCCAAAACTTTTAGAAGAATGGAAAACAAAATTAGAAAATTGGAAAGAAAAATCAAATACTGATATTGATCCTTCTACTCTTCCAAGAAGTAATGTTCAACCTGTAACTCCTCCTACTCCAAAAATTATCGGAGAACCAATCCGTTTGAAATTGGAACAAATCAATATGGCAGAAGTTTGGACTATGATTGATAAAAAATCTTTATTCAAATTATCTTGGGGATTGCGTGGTAAAGCAGGTTCTGAATCTGAAGAAGAACATGAGCAATTACTCACTGAATGGAAAATGAAATTACTACGTGAAAAATTAATTGAGCCTGAAATTGTTTATGGATATTTCAAATGTCATAATAATGGACAGAAATTACTAGTTGAAAATCCCTTCGGTGATGATGTTGAATTTGACTTCCCACGCTCCACTCGTCCAGAACATTTGTGTTTGACTGATTATTTTGGTGAAAATGATATTGTTGCATTCCAATCTGTTACTGTTGGAACAAAAGTTGCTGATGTTCTTGAAAAATGGAATGAAGAAGATAAGTATTCTGATGCATACTACCTTCATGGATTGGCTGTAGAATTAGCAGAAGCATTGGCACAATGGGTTAACCAAAAAATAAAATCTGAATTACAATTGGAGAAAGGTGGTTTAAGATATAGTTGGGGATTTCCCAGTTGTCCTGATGTTTCACAACATCATTTAGTTTGGAAACTTTTGCAACCTGAAAAATCTGGAATGAATGTTACTGAATCTGGTCAAATAATACCTGAACAATCTACTGCAGCCATTGTAATTCATCACCCTGATGCACAATATTTTGTAATTTAATTACCAGTTTTTTTCTAAATAATCTTTTAATCCGTTAAAATCATTTGGTGATGTAATGAGAATATCTTTTGTTATTTTGTATGTTTCATTCACTAGTTTATGAAATTCTTTGTTATATTCTTCTAAATTCAATCCCAAAAAATCTGCAGATTTTTGATTTTTTTCAGATGGAAATAAGATTATTGGAATAATTGAAAATTGTTTTAAATTATCTGCAAGATTTTGAACTTGTTGAATATTTTGAATCACTTGAGTCATGAATCCTTTTGGATTTGCTTTAATTTTTTTTCCAATCTTTGAGAAATTAGGATTATTTGATATTGAAAGATACAAATCAATTTTTGATTCATATTTTTTTTTCAAATTTGATACTACTGAACTAGGAATTAAGCCTAAATTATCAGTTTTTGATTGTGATGGGTCTCCCATTAGAATCAAAATTCCCTCAATATTTGTAGCAATACACGTTTCTACAAACTTTTCAATTTCTTCTTCTTTTTTATCTCTGACTCTTAGACTTACTGTAATTGGATGATCTGGAATCTCTTTTTTCAAAATTTTTCCTATTTCTAATGGTGATACTCTTTCATGACCTAACACATTTTCAGTTAAATGAATTGCGTCACATTTTTTTGATATTTTTTTAATTTTTTCTACAAATTTTTCAATTGACTCATTCTTGTTAATATCTGGTAAAATTTTAGGTGGATTTGCTTCATATCTAATTGTCATATTGTCATTTTTTCTATACTTGGTTAAAACCTTTGAATACTAAAACCCCTGTGGAATTATAGGAAAACATAATGAAATTTGACAATTTGAAATCTATTTTATCTTCTCCAATTATTCCTGAAATAAAATCCAATTTGGATTACAAACCAGCATCTGTTTTAATTGTAATTTATGGTGATAATCCTACAATCATAATGACTGAGAAACCAAAAAGTATGAAATTTCATGCAGGTGAAATCTCGTTTCCAGGTGGAAAGTTTGATTCATCTGATTCAGATCTTTTAGATACCGCATTACGAGAAACAAGTGAAGAAATTGGATTGAATGTTTCAAAAAATGATGTTATTGGTCAATTAGCTCCTGTTCAAACCTTGACTACTGGATTTCTAATTTTACCCTTTGTAACTATGTTAAAACAAATTCCTCCTCTAATAACAAATTCTGAAGTTGAGAAAATTCTCCATATTCCTTTAAGCCCTTTTCTACAAACTGTTGCAAAAGACACCGATCCCAGTCATAATTTGATGGATGAAATGTATACCTTTGAGTATCAAAATCAAATTGTTTGGGGTGCTTCTGCTAGAATATTAAAACAAATTGAAAATACATTGAGATTCATTTAAAAAGAGCTCTTCGTGCCTGAAAAACTATGGCTGCACGTAAGTCCTCTCCAAGAAAAATCCGTCTGCTCAAAAAAACAAAGCAGGCTTCAGCTGTACCAGCTTGGATTATTCTAAAAACTAACAGAAGTGTTAGAACAAATCCAAAACGTAGAGCTTGGAGATCAACAGATGTGGAGGTTGGATAATTGTCACAAGAATTAGAACGAGTTTACACAATTCCTTTAGGTAAAGTATTACTTTCTCAATCACAACATCGTGCAGTAAGAGCTATTAACATGATTAAAGAATTTGCTCAACATCACATGAAAGTTGAAACTATCAAAATTGATGAAGAATTGTCACATCAAATATGGGCAAGAGGTGTTCG
>JACENB010000048.1 GCA_013867245.1 Nitrosopumilaceae archaeon | reverse complement strand
ATCAGGTCCAAAAAATAGTTTTGAACAATGTAAATCAATTTTTGAAAAAATTGCTAACAAAGTATTTTTTCTAGGAGAACAAGGTACAGCAAATTCAATCAAATTAGCCATGAATTTACAAATTACAATGTTAGCATTATCACTATCAGAAGGAATAACATTAGTTGAAAAATCAAAAGTCGATCCAAAGATCTTTTTAGAAGTTTTAAATTCAACATATTTCAAAACGGGTATGAGTGAAAACAAAGCATTCAAAATGATTGAAGGAAATTATGATGCGACTTTTACATTATCAAATTTGAAAAAAGACATCACAACAATGATCAACACATCTAGAAAATTGGGAGTAGATTTACCAATGATAGTGAAAGCTGAAGAGATATACAAAAATGCGATTAAAGAAGGATTTGGAGATTATGATTATACAGGAATTATACAATATATTAAAAAAATCAATAGTTCCCAAAATTAAGCAGGTAAATTATTTTTTTTGAGATATTTCCTATAAGAAAAACCAAAAACTAACATTGTAATTCCAGTTAGTCCACTCCACATTATAAAAGAAGTCAGATCAAATTCGGACATAAATTAGAAAAAATATTGAAACATCTAAATAGATTTGCGATTGAGATGTTTTATGCCTGAATTTAGATGTGAAGATTGTGGAAAACGTCTATTTCATGAGAATGAAACCACATTAGAAGTACAAAAAACCATTCATTCAAAATTTTGTAGAAACATAAAAGGAGAAACTCACAGTTACATGCACAGAGATCCAGCACATATGGAAACATTTGATATAGAAAGAGAAAACGATACAACAGGCGAACCTGTATTAAAAAAATAGAAATTCAATAACCTCAAAAATATATCCTAGATAATTATCATGAATTTTAATTGACTCAAGTATACAATTATGATTTAGTTGTAGTTGGAGGTGGGCCTGCAGGTTCATCAGCAGCATTTGCTGCAGCAAAAAATGGAATTAAAGTAGCATTGATTGAAAAAGAAAATTCAATTGCTGAGACAGTTAGAACAAGCGGGGTCACATGGATTAAAAGCATTGAAGAATTTGGAATCCCTGAAAATTGTTATCATCCAATCAAAAACTTCTCCTTTGCATCACCAAATAATGAAGTTACCATTAGTGATTCAATTGCTACAGCAGCAGTCTTAGATGTAAGAAAAACTTATCGATGGTTATCTGAAGAAGCAAAAAAATTAGGAGTAGATATTTTTGTAAAAACTAACATTAATGATGTAATCAAGGATGAAGAACAAAACATCATAGGAGTAAAAGGAACAAGAGCAGAGGAAAAAATTACATTTAATTCCAAAGTTGTAATTGATGCTACAGGATTTACATCAACTATTTCAAAAACAATGGGTTATGTAACACAATGGGAAAGGTTTGGAGCAGGAGCAGAATACGAAGCTGAAGTCGAAAAAGTAGACCCAGATACATGGTGGTTAATGGTAGGACAAGAGTACACACCTGCAGGCTATGCATGGATTTTCCCACTTGGAAATAATATTGTTAGAATTGGAGTAGGTGTAGGAAAACCAGAATCAGACATAGATCCAACTCAAAGACTAAAAGAAATAATAGAAAAAAAATTAGGACCAATAAAAAAACTAGGAAAAATTACTCCAATAGAATTTCACTACGGGTTAATTCCAAATGATGGGTTATCTAGAAAGACAGTTTATAATAATTTGATATTAGTGGGAGATACTGCAGGTCAAGCTAACCCATTAGTTTTAGAAGGAATCAGATATGCAATAAAATTTGGAAGAGTTGCAGGAGAAGTTGCAGCAAAAGCAATTAAAAATAAAAAAACAGATGAGAGCGCACTTTATCCATATGAAGAAAATTGGAGAAACGCCATTGAATCAAAAATTAATTCAGCAGGTAAAGTTCAAGATAGATGGATTAAATTATCAGATGAAGAATGGGATAAAGAGTTAGACATAATTAAAGAGCTAAAAACCGAAGAGTTTTTGGATTTCATTAAAGCAGATTTTGGATTATCAAACATGCTAAAATTGGCTATGAGTCATCCCAAATTGGCAGTCAGGCAATTATTCAATTTAGTTAAATCAAAACAATAGAAAAAATCATGCCGTAGCAACTAATGGAAAGTAGATGCTAGGCATGATTTTAGGCACAGATACGGTATGGTCAGTTGGCTTGGACATACATAACGAATGAAATTGCTCAGTAGTCATTGTAGAGCAATGTTTGCAAATCATTACTACAGTTTTGAAACAGTGTGAGCATTTTTTTGCTTCAATCAAATTTCCTCCACAATTTCTACATGATTCATCAGGCAATTTCTTTTCAAAATTATTTATTAAAAATTAGTTATAAAGAGGACGTAGGATTTATTCGAATAAATCATCAGTACGAAGAAAGTTATAATTGAATAAAAAAAGTAAATCAATCATGGATGAGATTAGTAAAAAATTTGACGAATGGGCAATTAATGGAAAAGCAGAATCTATGGAAAAAGGACATGGAGAAAATGTTTTAAAATTCTTGAAAAATATTTCATTTGATCAACCGTTTACTTTTTTGGATGTAGGATGTGGAAACGGATGGGTAATCAGACACGTTACAGAAATTCCAACATGTAAAAAAGCTGTAGGAATTGATAAAAGTAAAAAAATGATCATACAAGCAAATAAAAAAATTAAAACCAATAAAGAGAGTTTTATTCATACAGATGTAGAGTCATGGAAATATACTGGAAAATTTGATTTTGTTTTTGCAATGGAATCAATTTATTATTCAAATTCAATGGAAGAAGCAATTAAAAAAATTTACAAATTATTAAAACCAGGAGGACAATTTTTCTGCGGAACCGATTTCTATACAGAAAATCAAGATACAACAAAGTGGGCAAATATGATGAAAATTCAAATGCATTTACATTCAAAAAAAGAGTGGAAAGAATTCTTTAGAAATGCTGGATTTTCAGTTCAAACAAAACAAATCAAAGATTCAAAAGGTAATGAAAAATGGAAAAGAGAAATTGGTACATTGTTCGTCACAGGCACAAAACCTCCAAAGTAATATTCAAATCATATTAAAAAAATACTCTGATGTGAGCTGGAGCACGAAACGCTGCTACGGCAGAGGAAACTCCTCCCTCCATACAGGAAATGTGATCTGGAGATAGATAATCAGAGATGGTTGGCAACGATGCAGAAAAAAATCCAATATGGCGCACTGTGATGGTGAAAACCTGAGATTTCCATAAAAGGAATGAAAAAGACGACCCACATGGAGCAAAGCCAAACAGAACCATAGGTTCCTGTACCAGGTTCAGGTAGGCTGCAAAGCGAAATATCGTGAAAACAGAAGGAGGGTTACTCCCAGCACACATTATTTTATTTTAAAAATTTAATTTTTTTAATATTAACTCATTTCGTTAACTTGTTCTTTACAAATATCTGCATTACAACGACATGTTGCATCACACAAACATGAACCATGCATTTCACAATCACATTCTGTGCCAATTTCTGCAGATGCAGCACATCCACATGCGGCTTCATCATCACCAGAAGGCATTGTTTGTTCAGGAACAGTTTCTTGAGGAGTTGTCTCTTGAGGAGTAACTTCTGCAGATTGTTCATAAACACTTCTTGTTTGTGCGTAATCAGTGTCAGATTTCAATTGTGCTTCACCTCTATTAGTTTGATAACCACCGGAAGATGCACTGGTCTGATATCCAACAAGATTGCTAGGATCAATTCCTTGTTGTCCAACTTTTTGGTTCTTCATAGATCTACTACTGATAAAGAAAAATCCAATACCTGCTGCTGCTGCCAATCCAGCCATTCCATAAATAATCATTACAGGGAAACCACCAGTAGATGTTGTCATGTAATCCTCAGGAGGAGTTGGAGTGACACCAATAATTTCAACACCATCTAAAATATCTAAAGCACCAAATCCTATTGAAGATAAGTTAGCAGTATCAGTAGATTGAACACTTCTTACAATGTATAGTTCATCAGCCATTACTTCTGCTTCAAAGACGCGTTCAACTTGTCTACCTTCTCGAATACTACTTTCACCCATTGTCCAACTTGAAACAACAAAGCCTTGAATTGAGTCATCTAATCCAAATGTATTTGCGTCAGCATTGATTCCAGTAGGATCAAATAAGAAATGCCAATTTGTTAATGGTTGTTCTACAATAAAATGAGCATTGATTAGTTCTCTATTCAAAACACTTTCAGCTTCAGTATCAACAAAAGTATTGTAAAGAATTGGTTCTTCAGTTTTCAAAGTCTCTAAAGGAATATTGATTTCAACACCATCAATGACAATAGAAGATGTAGTGGTTAAACCTCTCCATCCTAAATCAACTAATTTTTTTTGAGAATCTTCAGTAATAATATAATCAGTAATAGTTCCCTCTAAAATTACACGGTAATCAATAGAAGTTTGTAAATTTCTACCAGTTAATTGAAATTCATATAATACGTTCAAGTCAGAAACTCTTGCTTGACTTCCATCTTGTTGAATACCGTCGTTAAGTGCCATCATTAACTCTTGAACTCCAGGATTAGTTGCATCAGCAGTTCCAGAAGTTTTCCATTGAGTTCCACCTAAGGTGTCAAACAAATCACCGCCATTTGGATATTCAATAAAGACAGTTTTTAGATAACTCATTTTAAATGGAGATTCAGCATTATTTGGATTAAGTGTAGTATCTAATTGGGCAGCCCATGCAGGTCCGCTCGTACTAATAACAATAAGTCCTGCCAGTAAAATGGTCATTAATACTGCTTTAGTCACGACTAAAAATCAATATAAAGCCGTAATAAACTTATCCAAAAATTTTAGAACGAATGCTAACTTAGCGATCATAGGATCTTCTAAAAAGTAATATGTAGTGACACTTTAGAAAAATCGTTTTAGAGGTATATGATATGATCACAGTTTTAGCAGGGGGAACAGGTTCCGTCAAATTAGTTAGAGGATTAGTTGCACAAGAAAAAAAAGTTAACGTAATTAGTAATGTAGGAGATAATTATTGGCTGTATGGATTGTATGTATGTCCAGATATTGATACAATAATTTATGGATTAGCAGATCTTTTAGATCAAGAAAAGGGTTGGGGAATTAAAAAAGACACATTCAACTTTTTGCGCCAAATGGAAGTGTTTGGAGAAGAGACATGGTTTGGAGTTGGAGATAGAGATGCAGCTACACATTTGATCAGAACCAACATGTTGAAAAATGGAAGAAATCTTAGTGACATTACAAAATGGATGTGTGAAAAATTTGCAGTTACAGCAAACATTATTCCAGTTACCGATAATACAGTTGAAACAAGAATTACTACAAACAAAGGAGAATTACATTTACAAGAATACTGGGTAAAACATAGAGGGTTAGATCCAGTAGAAGGAATTCAATACATCGGAGCAGACAAAGCTAGACCTAATCCTGAAGCAATAAATGCAATTCATGATTCAGATATGGTAATTTTAGCTCCAGGCAACCCACTAACATCAATTGGTCCAATGTTACAACTAAAAGGAATTAGAAAAGAATTATCAAAAATGAAGAAAAAAGTAATTGCAGTTAGTCCGTTAATTGGAGATAAATCAATTAGCGGCCCAGCAGCAAAATACATGCAAGCTGCAGGAATTGAATCAAATGCATATGGATTAGCTAAAATGTATTCAGATGTTTGTTCAAATGTCATAGTAGATACAAAAGATAAAGCACTTGTCAAAAAGATTCAAGGATTAGATATGAAGGCATATGAAACAAAAATTACTATGAAAAATAAATTAGCAGAAGAAGCATTAGCAAATTTCATCTTAAAACAAGTGCACGTTTAATTTGAAAATTGCAGCAATTATTCCAGTAAAGACTTTTTCAAACGCAAAAACCCGCTTAAAACTACCATCAGAAAAAATTGAAGAATTATGCAAAGTGATGTTAGAAGAAATTTTACAAACATTGTCTATATCTCCCAAAATTGATAAAATCATACTCATTACAAAAGAAGAAAAAGCTATTGAATTAGGTAAAAAATTCAAAACAGTTACAATAATTGATGAGAAAGAAAAAAGTGTAAATGAAGCAGTCTCTCTTGCAGACAAATATTTACTGGAAAATGACTATAATGCATCAATTGTCTTCCCTCAAGACATACCATTTATCAAAACTCAAGATATTGATTTTATATTAAAACATCAACTACATCCAAATTTTGTAATTATTGTACCTTCAAGAAAATTTGATGGAACAAATGCACTTGTAAGAATGCCAATTAATATCATGAAAACACATTATGATGATGACAGTTACAGAAATCACATGAAAACAGCAAAGGAACACACACTAAATGTTGCAATGGTTTTTGTAAAAAGAGTAATGTTAGATGTAGATGATCAAGAAGACTTGAATGCATTATTAGAGCAAAATGAAAAACCGAAATTAGTAGAAAAAATTAAAAAAATTCTAAATTAATTATTTTTTAAATAAAATTTATTTAAAAGTAAAATACAGATTGCCAAAATTCCAGCAAATAAAAATAACAATTCTAAAGTAAACATCAAAGGATTGGAAAAAGCCAATTCTAAAGGTACGTAATTAATTTGAGAAATAAAATGAGCATATGCAAAAATAAAATAATTTGTAGCCCAATGAATCAACAAGGAAGCAACAAAACCATATCGAAGATATACCCAGCCCAGAATTATGCCGCCAGCAGTGGCTTGAGCAAATTTTCCTTCACTCCAAGAATCACTAAAAGCAATGTGAGCAAATCCAAATAATATACCCACAAAAACAATTACAAAAATTGCTTTTTTAGAGTCAAGTATGTCTAAGGACGAAGGAGTCCAAAGACATTTCAGAAAATAACGAATCGAAGCACGACTAGAATATAATGCAAATAAAGGAATTCCGAGTAAAATTATTCTAAAAATAAATTCTTCAAATAGTGGTGCAAGAGAGACATAAAAAAATTGGATTAAATTATTATCACCCAATGGAGGAACAGTTACAATTCCAAAAGATTCTTGAATCACATTAATTATTGCTGAAACTAAAACTAGAACGGATAGCCATTTTGTAATGGCAAACATGTAATTTAATTTAACATCATATTTGCCTAATGAAATTAATGAAGAAATAGATTGTAGAAAATTCTGTTTAGGACCTAAAATTGAAATTACGAAGATAAAAAGATAAAACAACCATAAAACTACAAAGGCATCACCAACACTTAGATCAACATTAGATTGGTAAAAAGAAGAATTTTGAAAAATATCTAAATGACTAATAGGATAATCATAATTAATTGATTCACCTATGTCTGTTTCAAATACAATATAGATTCCAATAGGAAATGAAATTACAAGTAATCCAAAAAGAATTGATAAAACTGCAGTGAAAGGAATTCCAAGTAGTTGAAGAATCTTATTTGGATTTTGCAATTTTTCTAATGAAGTTCAATAGTATCTTCTGCAAATCCCAAATTAACTAAAGTATCCTTAATAGTATCCCTATGGTCACCTTGTAAGAAAATGTAGCCTTCTTTTGCAGTTCCGCCACAAGCGTACTTATTTTTAAGATCTTTAGCAACAGTTTCTAAATTATTTAATTTTGGATCAAGACCTTCAATCATAGTTCCTTTTTTCTTAAATCTCCTAGTTTCTAATCGGATTATTATTTTAGTACTATCTTTTGCAAGTTCTCCACATGCACACAAATCTTCAGGTAGACCACAAGTATTACAAATTACTGCCATACGTTCGAATTGATTTCAATGATACGCACTATTAAGCCTTGTTTGAGGAATAAAGTGAAAATACTCAGATTTTTTAAATCCAAAAACAATGGAAAACGATGTCAAAAGATCTTCAAAAACGAGCAGCAGAAATGCTGCTTAATGGTGCAACATTACTAAGTGAACCATGCCCATATTGTAAAGGAGTAAGAGTGATGAAAGGAGGTCAGGCATTATGTATCAAATGTGGCAAAGAACCAGAAAAAAGAGAAATTCCAAAAGAGAATAAGCAGGAGAAGAAGAAAAATCCGCTTAAAAACACACTTGAAAAAAAATTAGAAGTGTTATCTAAAGAACTTGAACAGGAAGAAGATCACGAAAAACAGCAATCTATTCTCAAATCTATTAATTCAGTAATGGAGACAATAGACAAAATTAAAGAAAAATAAGAAAGTTTTTATGGTAAAATCCGTTTTTCTGAATCATAATGGCAGATAAATCAGCTCCACTTCCAGCATCAAGTGGAGGTCTTATGAGATTCTTCGAGGATGAAACAAAAGGTTTCAAGATTGATCCAAGAATAGTAGTTTCAATTCCAATTAGCTTAATTGCAATCTCATGGATAGCTGACCTATTTTTTGCTCCGTGAAAAAACAATGGAAAAGGAACAAGACGACGTTTCAAGTATTCACAACAGATTTTCACTTACTCTAGTTAATCCAGGGTCGCATTATTTTTCATTAGCTGCATCAATGGGAGTGGGATTAGTAATTGTACTTGCAACATATTTTGGATATTTTAACAACCTAAGCATCGAAGAATTTTGGTACAGAATTCCAATGGTGTTAGGAGTATTAGCAATAATACAAGTTCTAGATACAAGATTTACAAAGAAAAAAGAATACTCAAAATCACTCCATTCATCATTGTTTGGAAGTATGCTTTGGGTAGTTACCATCCTAATGGGAATATTATCAAGTGTAGTATTAGCAAAAAATATTGAATTATTTTTTATTACTTTTGGAATGATTTTATTTGCAAGTTTCAGAATAGGAATTTACACAACAACTTTAGGATTAAGCCTAAAAAAAGCATGGGCCATTGCATTCATTCAACCATTAGCAATGTTCTTTGTATTAATTCCACAAGAATCATGGTATACAATACTTAGTGAACCATTAGGAATAATCTACGGATTTGCATTTTGGATAATTGCAACTGTATGGTCACGAATGACAGATAGAGCAGGTAGACCAGGAATGGAAAGTACCCACAAAACCATTCAAGCATATCTTGCATCACAAGGAAATGATTTTGAAGATGCTGAAGAATTAATGGAACAACATGCAACTGAAACAAAAGTTGGAACTTCACAAATTAAATTTTCGTCCAAAGATGGATCCAATGAATTCCGCATGGTATTACCAGAAATACATCCAGGTCCATATCATCCAGTAGGCGGTAGCAATATCCCATATCTGATTTATAAAAATTTGGAATCATCAGCAATGGTAATGCATAGTATTTCTGATCATGCATTAAATTTACCATCACGAAATGAAGTGAATAATTATTTGAAAAATTTAGAAAATAGTGTTGTTAAAGAAGAAGGAATGACTTGTACAGAGCCAGTAATAGTTCAAATCAATAAAGCCAGAGTAACGGGAATGCTTTTTGGAAATAACCCATTACTAATGCTTTCATTGTCACCACACGGAATGGAAGACATTCCAAGTTACATCAAAAAAGAAATTGAGCAATATGGAAAGAATAGAAATTTTACAAAAATTATGACTATTGATTGTCATAATGCAATGGGGGAAGAAATTTCAAGTGAAGATGGTGAAGACATGTTAAAAGCTACAAAATCATGTTTGGACTCACTAATTACAAAAGATAGTTTTCCAATTGAATTAGGATATGCAAATTCAAATGACATGGATGTATGGACTGAAGATCTTGCAAAAGGAGGATTAGGAATTACTTGTTTAAAGATAAACAATAAAAAATATTTTCTAGGATGGGCAGATGCAAACAACATGGAAAATGGAGTTAGAGAGAAAATAATTAAAAACTTTGAAAATGAAGGACATAATTTATTAGAAATTTGTACATCAGATACACATTATGCAGCAGTAAAAGCTAGAAATAGAAATGGGTACTACCAATTAGGACTAATTACAAGTGCAGATAAACTTTCAAAATGGTTTTTAGAAATTGCAGAAAATGCAGTATCAAAAATATCATCAGCAAAATATGAAATTTTAGAAAATGAGACACAAGTTAAAGTCATGGGTCAAAGCATCTATGAAGATTATTCAAAAGCATTAGAGAATTCATTAAGAATTACCAAAATGTTTGTTATTGGAGGACTAGGATTATTCATCACTAGTCTTTTTCTATAGTCTTCATTTCTTCAATATTTCCATAAAATTCATCTATAAATGAAGAAAATTGAAAAATAGGCACAATAGGAACTTTGTCTATAAAATCAATCTTATCCTGATACAAAGTAACAATCACAGGCACAGCCATTGATCCTTCAGTCTTTGCAACATAGTGTTTAGTTCTTTCAATTTGCTTTTTTACTGCAGATGCTAGTGAAGAAGAATTGTATCTTTTCCAATGTTTACAATCAATCAAGATTGCAATACCTAAACGAATGCCAACAACATCAATTTCCATTCTAGGTTTTGTCAGCATCATATTTTTAATTACAGCAAAATTTTTTGATGATAATATTTCTGCAGTTAATCCTTCAAAATCCCTCCAATCCAATATAACTGAAATCTCATCTAAAGGAAATCCATTTTCAAGTAAAGTCATTGCAATTTTTAATTTATCACCATCCTCAAAAAAATAAAAATTATCTTTCAGAGTTCCAATTCCATTATTTAATAAATTATTTAAAATATTTTCAGAGTCAATAGGACTAATCTGAGTGACAGCAGAGAAATCCTTTACAGATACACCACCAGAAATTATTCCATTCAGACCTTGAATCATTTTAGGATGAGTTTTCAATAACCAATTTTGAATAAGATACAGGATATAGGTTTTAGGTTAAGATAGAATGTCTTTTTGTAGTACAATGTACAAAAAACATTATGGAATTTAGTAAAAACTATGGTCAGATAATCATAGGATACGGATTACTTTCAATTGGAATCACATTAGTGATGTTATTTATGCAAACGTCTGGGATTTTTTGGCTAATTCTATCAGGCATAACAATTGTTGGAGGGATTTGGATTATTAAAAAAGAAAGAAATGACAGAAAAAAGTATGATTCAGATAATGAGTGCGCATTTCAAGACAACAAACCAGATTAGTTTTCACAATAACCCATCCCTCTTAAGGAGATTTGAGATAGTCTAAGAGTCTTGAAGATTTATTGTACTTTATGCAACAAAGAAATCAGATTAAAACCTCAAATACGAAATAGTCATTGGTATCACAAAAGATGTACAATTAAGATTGATTTGCTATTAAATTAGGCATAAATTCTCGAAAATTAAGCATTTGGACAATTCATAGTGGGATTGGTGTGACATTGATTACAAGTTTCTTTGCAACAGT
>JACENB010000102.1 GCA_013867245.1 Nitrosopumilaceae archaeon | reverse complement strand
GTAAAGAATCCACTATCAAATAATCCATCTTCATCATTAGGTCCAGGATAGGTCTCGCCGGTGGGACTAACTGAAGTAATGGTGTGAAATGCAGTGTCTGCATTAGACCAAGTAATAGAGTCTCCTGGGTGCACTGTGATGATACCAGTGGTCACACCAGTATCTTTCTGGGACCAAAAGTAAGGATAGTTTTCATCAGATGCACCTGAAGGAATTTTAATTTCATAACTCTCAGCAAAAGAAAAGCCCGTACCTACCATCAAGATAGCAATCAATGGTATGGCACCAAGTGCACGCTTCATGATTATACAAACTGGAAAGTAGTATTTCAATTAAGCCATGATCGACAAAACATACAAAAACCAGATACTCGTTTCATTAATGTGCAGACGAAGTTTATTTTTGTCACAGGTGGTGTGATGTCTGGCCTTGGAAAAGGCGTAACAACTTCCTCGATTGCAAAATTATTACAGTTAGCAGATCAAAAGGTATCTTGCATCAAAATAGATCCATATCTGAACTATGATGCAGGGACTATGAATCCAGTGGCTCATGGAGAAGTATTCGTCACAGATGATGGAGGAGAGTGTGATATGGATATTGGGAACTATGAGAGATTCCTAAACCAAGATATCCCTAAAAGTCACAACATTACAACTGCTCAAGTCTATTCTTCAGTAATAGAGGCAGAGAGAAAAGGAGAGTATCTAGGTGCATGTGTTCAAATCATTCCTCATGTTACTGATGAAATCAAAAACAGAATCAGAAAGATAGCGGAAGATGAACAACTTGATTTTCTGATTGTAGAATGTGGAGGAACAGTAGGAGATATCGAATCACTTCCATTTTTAGAAGCATTAAGACAGATGAAAGTAGAAGAAGGTCCACAAGGAGTAATTTTTGTACATGTAACACTTGCACCTTCGCTAGATGTAGTTGGCGAGCAAAAAACAAAACCAACACAACACAGTGCACAGGAATTAAGAAGAATCGGTATTCAACCAGACTTTTTGGCAGTTAGATGTACTTTACCATTAGAAGAGAAAACAAAAAAGAAGATTGCAATGTTTACAAATGTAACTGCAAAAGATGTTTTGTCTTGTCATGATGCAAAATCAATATTCGAAGTTCCTCAGATGTTGTATGACCAAGGAATTATGGATGCGATATTTACAAAGTTTGGAATAGTCGGAATGGTTAATGCATCAGCAAACTGGGACAAGTGGAACACAATTGCACAAAACATGGTAAATCATGAAGACCATAAAGTAAAGATTGCCATGGTTGGAAAATATGTCACATTGGCAGATAGTTATGTAAGCGTAAATCATGCACTAAAACACGCAGGAGCACAAATGGGAAAATCAGTCGATATTGATTGGATTGATTCAGAATCAATTGCAGATTATTCAGTATTATCAAATTATGATGGTGTGTTAGTTCCAGGTGGATTTGGTACCAGAGGTTCAGAAGGAATTATTCAAACTGCAAACTTTGCACGTGAAAACAACATCCCATATCTCGGAATCTGTTTTGGATTCCAACTAGCCGCAATTGCATTTGGGAGAAATGTTTTACAATTAGAAGATGCAAACTCTACAGAAATCAAACCAGATGCAAAGAATCCAATTGTAGATTTACTTCCAGAACAAAAAGATGTTTCAGATATGGGAGGATCATTAAGATTGGGAGCAAATGATGTACTAATCAAAGAAAATACAAATGCTCAGAAAATCTATGGTTCCACAAAAATTAGCAAAAGACACAGGCATAGATACGAAATCAACAAAGAGTATATTCCAAAATTTGAAGAAAATGGGTTGGTGTTTTCAGCAGATAGCGATAATGGAAAGAGAATGGAGATGTTAGAGATTCCTAGTCATAAATTCTACTTAGGAGTGCAATTCCATCCAGAGTTTAACAGTAGGCCCGGATTTCCTGAAGAAGCATTTGCAGCTTTTATCAAAGCCGCATCTGAAAAATAATCAAAATTACAGCCAAAAGGGTTCCAACAATTACTCCAAAAATGTCAGAATAGTTTTGTGTACTGATCATTCGATTTTAGATATTTCATAAATTTTTTGTCTAGCATCACGAATGGAGACTTTCTTTTTCACATATCCTTTTTTGAGTAAATGGCTTAGCGCCAATCTCACAGTTCTATCAGGTAGCAAGGTTTTGTTTGCCAAGTCTTTTTGTGTCAGAGCACCCTCATACTCCAAGGTCTTCAAAAGTAGTTTAGAGCTTGGAGGCATGCTAAGTAGTTCTTCAGCCAAATGTACCTTTTTTGCCAGAGCTGAAATTGCTGTAGAGTCTTTTTTTAGACGAATTATCTTTGCAGGAGGAAAGAACTGTGTGCATTCCACAGTTTTGTTTACTTTGTATCTATCAAGACCGTCTAAAACTACTTCACAGTGAAGTCTTGCAGAGATATCATCAATCTCAATTGAGCTATCGTTAGAAACAATGATCGGTCTTCTTGTTACATCAAGAGAGTTTACCGATATAATTTCAAAGACTGCAGAATCTTGGAACAATACAGGTCCACCTGCAGACATTGAATATGCAGATGATCCAATTGGAGTTGAAACAATTATTCCATCACTGTTATCGTGCCATACCTCTTCTCCATTAACACGCAAAGTGTGTTCCATCAACATTGCACTTCGAGAAGAAAACACCGCAACATCATTTAGTACAGGATAGACATTTTTTCCATCAATCTTTACACCTAATCGTGGCACTTCTTCAATTGTGTACTTTTGTTTTTTTAGAATATCAACATAGGATGAAAATTCCTTTAGATCAATTTGTGCTAAAAACCCACTCGTCTCACCCTCACTAATTCCTAAAATGGGCAAAGTAGAGTCAAATGTTCTATGAAAATAATTACGAACACCCTTATCACCACCTAAAACAATAATGCAATCAGCAGGTTTACTCTTGGATTTTGTAATGGTAAATGATTTGATTCCTGCATCATCAAGTATTTTTTTTACATATTTGGATGCATTGCTAGTACTACCAGAGCCATAGATGCCTATTTGCATAGAGTAAACATTTGAAATGCTTCAATAAAAGAATAATGACTATAGGTCTCGGAATTTTACCAAATTGTAAAAGTAGGAGGCATTATTTTGAACAGTTCCTTTTCGAGGTATTTTTTGCAATCCAACATTCTTTGAATCAAGCGCGGCCTGGGCGGCACCTCCTGCAAAGCATAGTGCCCAGAGATAGTCTTTTTCTTTTAGCATGGTACAACAAAATGAAGCACAAAAGATATCCCCAATTCCAGTAGTATCATGGATTTCTTTATTTGGTA